>CALXUZ010000007.1 GCA_944391825.1 uncultured Clostridia bacterium
TTTACCATGAAGGGGTGACATTTCTAAAAAAAAAATTTATACTTTATGGGGTGACATTATCACAAATTAATCACACAAAATATAAATACGGTATTTACAAATACTTTATAAAAATATATAATTTAAATGCAGAGGTATAGAAGTTCAAAAATTGGCAAGAATAAACGAAGGAGGATTAAATGATGTACAAAAAAGTAAAATAGAAAACAAAAGTGAAAGAAAATTCGAGGAATTTAGAGGATTTAGAGCTTAGAACTCACTTCTCATCACCCATTTCTCACATCTCAGGTATTACCCTAGTAGCCCTAGTAGTAACAATAGTAGTACTTTTAATTTTAGCAGGGGTAACAATAACAGCATTACTAGGAGATGACGGAATAATAAAGAAGGCACAAAACGCAGCTGATTTAATGAACAATGCAATACAAAGCGAACAAAATGAAATGAACGCATTGTTAAATGAACTAGACGAAATAATAGCCGGAAATGGCGGAGGCGGAACCACACCGGGTGGAGATGAAACACCACAAATTCCAGAAGGATTAGAGGTAGGTTCAGAGGTAACATATACCCCAACTACTAGAGAGCCATATCATTGGGATGCAGAATATGCAACATCATATGCAACAACATCAAGTGATTATACAACATATGATATAAATTTAAATAATACAGGAGATTTTAAAATAACAGATTGGAAATGGAAGGTGCTAAGTATAGATGAAGCTACAGGACAAGTAGAATTAATAGCAAGTGCACCTACAACAGGTAAAGTAGGATTAGGAAGTGCACAGGGATATAATAACGCAGTAAAATTATTAAATGACGCATGTGATAGCTTATACGGAGATGAAGCAAAAGGAATAGAAGGAAGAAGTGTAAATATAGTCGACATAGAAAAATATATGACAGAGGAAGCATTAACAGAAGCACACCAATGGACTGAACCAAATTCTAATACTCAATACGGCAATCAAGTAAGTAGCGCATATTCATCAAGCAATAGTAAATACCCAGTAATATATGCACAAGAAAAATTATCAGTAATTAGGACAGGTATAAATAAGTTGAAATAAAATAGGTAGTGAAATGTCATATGCTCTTTCACTACCTATTTTTTAGGTATTAATAAAATTAAAATAAATAATTAATTAAATATGATTTTATTGATCAATATCATTTATTTTTCTCTTATAATTACCAGAAATTAATTTTGGTAAATATGTAATTACTTTATAAATTGCTAAACGTATTTTTTTGCTCCAAATATATGATTTTCTTAATCTTTTTGGGTTATCAAGTGAATTTTCGTCTTGTAATACCAATGAAAGCTCTACTTTTTCAATAGGAAATACGTAATTTTCACCATTGTTATTATCCCACTCATTATTTTCATTTCTGAAACATAAATTAAAAGTTTCGCTAGAAATCAATTCTACTTCTGCTTGGAAACCTAATTCAGTTTTTTCCATTTTAATTTCGCCTAAATTGTCCCAATTTAAGCCAAAACCATAATGAATAAATACTTCTTCAGAACCGTCTTGAAAAAGTTTTCCTGCATATGAGATTTTAACTTTAGAATTTTCTATTAATTTATCTGTGTTAAAGAAAATATTCTTTACTAATTCCATTTAATTTTCTCCTTTTATCTCTTGTTAATTTGCTATATTATTATAATATTAAAAAAAATAATATTCAAGTATTTATGACAAAAAAATTTAAAATATATTATTTTTTGCTTACATAAACTCCAACTACTTTTCCTATAATATAAAATTTATCTTTTAAATCTATTGTAATATCTGGTATATCCAGCCTATTTTCTGACCTTAATGCAATAGAATCTTTACGAGCAATAAATTTGCGAATATAGAATTTATTATTATAGAAAAATAAACCAATATCTCTACTATTTAATGGAGAATTAAATTCTACAATAGCATATTCGCCTTTTCTAATTCTTGGTTCCATAGTATCATCAGTCATTTTTACTGCGATGTTAGCACCAGAAGCATAAGTAGGACATTCTATAAAATCGTCTAATATATCTACAGCAAGAATTTTATCATAGCCAATACGACTTTCGAGTTCATAGTTTTTATGTTCTTCTGTAAATTCTTTATCATAAGTATACATTAATTGACTATAAGGAATATTCATTGTTTTGCAAAGACTTTTTAAAACTTTATGGCTAGGATTTCTTTCACCTTTTTCTATATGTGTTAAATGACCTGTGTCAATATTGCTATCTTCAGCAATTTTAGCTTTTGTTAATTTTTTTTCTTTGCGAATATATGAAAGCATGTGTCCTAACATAAAATATCCCTCTTTTCAAAATTTTATAAAGATATTATATTAAAAAAGGAAAAAAAAGTCTAGTATAAAAACAGAAAATTTGACAAAATATTAGATTTTTTTTATTGTAATGATGAACTAAATGTGGTAATATTATTTTATAATGAAGTATATAATATTTAAGGGAGAATATTATGGAAAATGAAGAAAGTAAAATAAAAAAAGAAGATGAGATTTCAGAAGAATTAAATAAAGCTGAGACCGTGACAGAAGAAGAGATTGGAGATACTAAAGTAGAAAATTTTGAAGAAAAAAATGAAGAAGTAGCAGAAACAACATCAGAAAGTAAAGAAACTGATAAACTTGAAAACACGGAAAATTTAGAAGTTACTCAAAACCAAGAAAAAGAGAGTGTAGAAGATATAAAAATTTCTGAACAAGAAAATATAAAAGAAGAACTTTCTGATAATAATAAAAAAGTTACTGAAGAAAAGCTAAAAGAAGAAGATAACGATAAGTCAGAAGAAACTAAGGGAGAGAAAAAAACAGAAAACGGAAAAAATAAAAAAATAATAATACTTTCTGTCTCAGCCGTAGTAATAATTATTGCACTTATGATATTTTCTGTAATTTTTTCATTAATAAATATTAATAATGATAAAATTATGAAAGGTGTTTCTGTTTTAGAAATTGATGTAAGCGGATTAACGACAGAGGAAGCTACACAAAGGGTAACAGATGCTATTAATGAAAAATTTGCAAATGAAAATGAAAGCATTGTGCTAAAGCGTGGCGACATTGAAACCACTGTAACTGCAAATACATTTAATGCAAAATTTGACGTAGATAGTGCTATTGCAGAAGCCTATAACATAGGAAGAAGCGGGAATATTATTACTAATAATTATGCAATATTAGGTACAATGTTTTTTGAAAAAAATATTGAACCAGAGCTATATTATGATGAAGAATTTATGACAAATACTATAGACGATATTAGTTCTAAAATGAAAGACAGTGTTGTAGAATATAGCTATTATATAGAAGATGAGGATTTGATTGTAGTTAAAGGAAAAGCTGGATATATAATAAAAACCGAAGAATTAACACAAAAAATAATTGATGAACTAAAAGATATTAATTCACCATATACTGAGATTGAAATCCCCGTTGAATACAAAGAACCTGAACCTATAGATTTGCAAAAAATAAGAGATGAAATCTACAAAGAGCCAAAAGATGCTTATGTTGAGAAAAATCCAACTGTAGTGCATGTTGAAGAAAATGGTGTGGATTTTGAAATTTCTTTAGAAGAAGCACAAAAGCTACTTGAAGAAGATAAAGAAGAATATGTAATTCCTTTAAAAATAACTGAACCAAAAAAGAAACTAGGAGATTTGGGAGAAGAAGCTTTTCCAGACCAATTATCAACATTTTCAACAATATATGATGCAAGTGCAACTAATAGAGCTACCAATATAGAACTTGCTACTAAAAAAATTAATGGTACAGTTATTATGCCAGGTGAAACTTTTTCATATAATAAAGTTGTTGGTTCTAGGACTATAGAAGCGGGATGGAAAGAAGGAACAGCATATATTGGAGGCAAAGTTGTGCCAAGTGTAGGTGGGGGAGTTTGCCAAGTATCTTCTACGTTATATAACACTGCGCTACTTGCAAATCTTGAAATTACAGAAAGAACAAACCATACATTTACAGTTGATTATGTATCACCAAGTAGAGATGCAACTGTATATTATGGAAGTTTAGATTTTTGCTTTAAGAATAATAGAACATATCCTGTTAAAATAGTAGCTAGCGCAAAAAATGGAGTATGCAAAATTAGCTTATATGGAATTAAAGAAGAAGTAGAATATGAGGTAATTATTCAATCAAAAATAACTTCATATATTAATAATACTACAACATACAAAGAAGACCCTACATTGGAACAAGGTAAAGAAGTTGTAGAGCAAATAGGATTTAATGGTTGCAGAAGTGAAGGATATAAAATTTTGAAATTAAATGGAAAAGTAGTTTCTCAAACTTTACTTTCAAAAGATACTTATAGTCCGCAAGAAAGAATTGTAAGAAGAGGCACAAAAAAGGTAATAACTACCCCACAAGAAACTGAGCAATCTAATACGAATGAAGTTTCTGCTACAGCAAACTAAATGTATATTTATAAATTACAAGAAGCTTATTTTAAATAGAAAAAGTCCGTAAATTCAGAGCACTTAATAAAAAATACTTGACAAAAATGGAAAATACAGCTTATAATATTAATGTTAGCTGTATTTTTTATATATGCGTCATTAGCTCAGTTGGTAGAGCAGCAGACTCTTAATCTGATGGTCGGAGGTTCGACTCCTCTATGACGCACCAAAATGGAAAAGAAGATAATTCGTTATGAGTTATCTTCTTTTAATATATTTATATGAGTAGCTCTATTAATTTTATTTATTAGTTGTGAGAGAAAAATTAAAATTTATCACTTTGAATTATTTTTATTGCCTCTAACATTGCTTTTTCTCTGTGAGTTTTTCCTAATTCCTCATCAGGAATTTCACTCATTACTTTTGAAAAACCGTCTGCAATAAAAATTGGATTATATGTTAATTTCCCCATTGTCCCTGGCTTAAAGGGTATTTTTCCTTTTGTCACACCTCTTACAGAAAAATATTTACCATTTGGCATAACTATGGTGAGTACACAAACAAATTTAGCTGTTCGTTTTTCTTCTGGAACATCCTTTAATTCATTTAGTAATTTATTAATTACTTTTTCTTGTGGTGCATGGTCTCCAGCATATCTAGCACTAAAAACACCCGGTTTTCCGTTTAAAGCATCTACGCAAAGACCTGCATCATCTGTTATAATAATTTCTTTTAATCCAATTTTATCACAATAAGATTTAATAGCTTTTGCTTTTATCATAGTATTGCCCCCTTAAGATTTAGTTTAATTCTAACTTTATTATTTAATTTTGTCAATAAAAAAAGTAATACAAGCAATGCAATTCTGATTCATTTATGATAATGTCTTAATAATTCATTTTAGAAAATGTCTCAACTGAAAAGTTAAAATTTGTATTAGACAAAAAGGGGTGAGATTTTTTTGATTGCTTTTTATTTATAAATGATTTTTTGTATGAAAAAATTATTGCCAGGTTTTTGATAAAGTAGTAAAATAAAAAAGAGGTGACGGTTATGTTGGAAATGTATAATACTAATATGGAAACTGGAGTAACAGTAAATACAAATAAGTATCAAAAAGGAAATTGGATTGATATGGTAAATCCAACCGAACAAGAAATCAAAGAAGTATGCGAAAATGTTAATATACAAGAGGGTTTTATTAGATATGCGTTGGACTTTGAAGAAAAGGCTAGAATTGATGCAGAAGAAGATGACAACACTATGTTATTTATTGTAGATATTCCAATAAAAGAACGCGAAGATGATACATTAATATATAGCACTATGCCAATTGGTATAATTTTTGTAAGAGATGATTATATTATTACAGTATCTATTAAAGAAAATGACATAATACAAGGTATGGGTAAAAATAATATAAAAAATATTATTACATACAAAAAAAGTAGATTTTTATTGCAAATTTTGTATGCTAATTCGTCATCTTATTTAAATTTATTAAAGAAAATTAATAAAGAAACCGAAATTGCAGAATCTGTTTTAAAAAATTCTATGAGAAATAAGGAATTGTTAAAATTATTAAGTTTAGAAAAAAGTTTGGTATATTTTACAACTTCTTTAAAATCTAATGAATTAGTAATGGAAAAAATAATGAGAGGTAAAATTATTAAACTTTACGAAGAAGATGAAGATATTCTTGAAGATGCTATAATTGAAAACAAGCAAGCAATTGAAATGGCTAATATTTATAGAGATATTTTAAATGGTACAATGGATGTATATGCTTCTATTATCTCGAACAACTTAAATAGAGTAATGAAATCTTTAACTTCAATTACAATTATTCTAGCAATTCCAACAATGGTAGCAAGTTATTGGGGAATGAATGTAGCAGTACCAATGCAAAATAATCCGTGGGGATTTGCTATTATTTTAATTTTTTCAATTTTAATTGCAGGAATTGCTACAATATGGCTAAATAAGAAAAATATGTTAAGATAAAACTTATAATAAAATAAAATTTCATAAAAAAGAATAAAATACAAAAAAACATATATACTAAATACTGAATAAAAATATTTTTGTTTTTGGGAGGTTTTTATGAAAATTATAGACAAAATTGCACTAGTATTAGTTATTATAGGTGCCATAGTTTGGGGTATTATTGGAATTTTTAATTTCAATATAGTAGATGCTCTATTTGGCGAAGGTTCTATTATTAGTAGAATTATTTATACCTTAGTTGGAATTTCTGGGCTATGGGCAATAAAATTATTATTTGATGACTAAAAATATAAAAATTCCCTAGATAAATGTCCCCTATTATGATATAATAGGGGCGTTATTATTATAAAAATTAATATTTTTCAAGCTAATTTTAATGTACACATATTTATAAAAAATAATTTAAAGGAGGAAAAGCAATGCTTACTGCAACTGGTGTAACAGTTCGATTTGGAAAAAGAACTTTATTTGAAGATGTAAACATAAAATTTAATAAAGGTTGTTGCTATGGAATTATAGGAGCAAATGGCGCTGGAAAATCTACTTTTTTAAAAGTATTGTCTGGGGAAATTGAGCCAAGCAAGGGAGAGGTTTCAAAGGAAAAAAATGAAAGAATTTCAGTTTTAAAACAGGACCACTTTGCATTTGAAGAATATACGGTTATGGATACTGTAATTATGGGAAATACTGAATTATACCAAATTATGAAGGAAAAAGATGCAATATATGCTAAGCCTGATTTTTCTGAAGATGATGGTATGAAAGCTGCTAAATTAGAAGAAAGATTTGCAGAGTTAGATGGCTGGAACGCAGAGGCTGATGGAGCAGTATTATTAAATGACCTAGGAATTGAACCTGAAAAACATTATAAATTAATGAGTGAGCTAGAGGCAAAGGACAAAGTAAAAGTGCTTTTAGCACAAGCCTTATTTGGAAATCCAGATATTTTACTATTGGATGAGCCCACAAACGACTTGGATTTAAAGAGTATTGATTGGTTAGAAGAATTTTTAATTAATTTTGAAAATACTGTAATTGTAGTATCACATGATAGATATTTTTTAAATAAAGTATGTACACATATTGCAGATGTGGACTTTGGAAAAATTAAAATATATCCAGGAAACTATGACTTTTGGTATGAATCTAGCCAACTTGCATTAAAGCAAATGAAAGAAGCTAATAAAAAGAAAGAAGAAAAAATTAAAGAATTGCAAGAATTTATTGCAAGATTTAGTGCAAATGCTTCAAAATCAAAACAAGCGACTTCTAGAAAAAAATCATTAGAAAAAATAGAGTTAGATGAAATAAAACCATCTAACAGAAGATACCCATATATTGATTTTAAGCCGGATAGGGAGCCAGGTAAAGAAATTTTACAAGTAAAAAATATATCTAAAACAATTAATGGAGAAAAAATATTGGATAATATATCTTTTACTGTAAAGCAGGATGATAAAATTGCATTTTTAGCAGATAATGAAAATGCTAAAACAATATTATTTCAAATAATTAGTGGTGAATTACAACCAGATAGTGGAGAAGTTATTTGGGGTACTACTATTACAAATAGTTATTTTCCAAAGGATAATAATTATTTATTTGAATCTGATTTATCTATCACAGATTGGCTAAGGCAATATTCAAAAGACCCAGATGAGACATATGTTAGAAGCTTTTTAGGAAGGATGCTATTTTCAGGTGAAGAAGCACTTAAAAAAGTAAATGTATTATCAGGTGGAGAAAAGGTAAGATGTGTACTTTCTAAAATGATGCTTTCAGGTGCAAACTTTCTGATTTTTGACGAGCCAACAAACCATTTAGATATGGAATCTATTACAGCACTAAATGAAGGCATGAAAAAGTTTAAAGGAAATATTTTATTTACTTCACATGACCATCAATTAACACAAACTGTGGCAAATAGAATTATAGATTTAAAATCTGATGGTGTAGTAGATAGAGAAGTTACATATAATGAATATTTAGAAATTGATTAATTGGGGACGGGTCCCAGTCACCCTAAATAGGGTGACTTAGGGACGGTTCTAAATAAAGTGAAATTATATAATAAAAAAAATCCAACCTATTCTAGTGAACGGGTTGGACTTTTTTATGCTTTAAATTGTTCTTGAATTTCTTTAATCTCATCATAATGGTTATCTAAAATATCTAAAAATACTTTAGCTATTTCTGGGTCAAACTGAGTACCAGAACATCTTTCTATTTCAGCCCTTACGGTTTCTAAAGGCATTGCATCACGATATGTTCTTTTTGAAGTCATTGCGTCAAAGGTATCTGCAATTGCTGCAATTCTAGCCATATATGGAATATCTTCACCTTTTAGTTGACTAGGGTATCCTTTACCATCATATCTTTCGTGATGATGTTTTACAATTGGTATAATATCTTGAAAAATGGTAGCATTACACAAAATGTGTGCACCAATTGATGGGTGATTTTTAATTTCAGAATATTCATCATCAGTTAGCTTGGATTCTTTAAGCAAAATGCTATCAGGAATACCAATTTTTCCAATGTCATGGAATAAGCCACCAACTTCTAAAGTTCTTAAGTCTTCATCAGAAAGGTTTAAGTATTTTCCAATTAATACAGAATAAGCTGAAACTCTATCTGAATGACCTCTTGTATATGGGTCTTTGGCTTCTACAGTGTAACGCAAAGTTTGCACCATATCTAAATAGGCTCTTTCTAATTTTTCATATGTGTCAGATAATTCGGTATTAATTCTTTTTATTTCATTCATTTGCTCAATAGATTTAATACCGGACTCAATCAATAATAGTAATTGGTCAAATTTATCACTTTTTTCGCAATAACCCTGAATATCAAGTTTGCGAATTGTTTCAAGTGGTGGAGCTAGATCCTTATGTCCAGTTAATAATAAAATGTATAATTCTTTATTGAATTTACGTATTTCTTCAACCACTTTGTCTCCATGAATTGGTGTCATAATAAAGTCCAATATCATTAAATCAAAGTGTTCATTTCTAACTAATTCTATAGCTTCGAGAGGGTCTGTTACACCAACTAAATCATATCCAGAACGCCTAAGAAATACTGATAAAGAATCAACAATTCCTTCTTCATCATCAACAGCAATAATTTTATATCCTGATTTTGTAGATTCTTGCATATTTTTTCTCATACAATCACCTCAGCTATGCGTATTATATCATAATTTGTCATATTGTACAGCCTTTTTTTGAAAAAAGTATAAAAAGTAGACATAATTAACCATATAAGTTAATTATGCCTTTAAAAGTAAATTTACATTGGTAATATAATATGAAAGATTGTTCCTTTTCCTTTTTCTGTTTCAAAAGTAATATTTCCGTTAAAATGTGCACGAATAGTTGAATATGACATAAATAATCCAAGCCCGGTACCATTTTTACCTTTTGTTGTTATCATTTCTTTAAATAGCTTGTCCTGCACTTCTTCTGGAAGACCTTTTCCAAAATCTTGAACAGAAATAATAATATTTTTTCCAGATTGCTCTAAAATTAAGTTTATATCTTTATTTGGTTCTCCTTTATATACTTGTATTGCATTTGAAATCATATTATTAATAACTTGTACTAAGCTATTGATATTACCTTTTAAAACTGTATTAGGTTCTGTTTTCATTTGTATATTTAATGTAATTAATGCATTTTTTAGCTCATGCCTCATTAAAATATTTACACGTTTTACTAATTCATCCAAAGTAAACGAAACAGCTTGTTCTTCTGACATAGTAACAGCTTGTCCTTTTACTGCAGTAATTACATCAGACATATATTCTGTATAGGACCTAATTTTTTCAATCCAATCCTTCATATCCTTAGCAATTGCGTGGTGATCATCAACAGTTACTTCAGGGTCTCCAACTGAAAGTTCGTATTCTTTAATTAAATCATTTAATCCCTCTGCTGCACCAGAAATTGACATTATTGGAGTTTTTAAGTTGTGTGCAATTCCACCAATTAATTGACCAAGTGAAGCTAGACGCTCTCTTTCCATCAACATATTTTGATTATTTTGAATTGTTTTCATATCGTTCATATGCTGAGTAACGTCTTTTAGCAATATTAAAGTACCCAAAAATGCATTTTTAGAAAATATTCCGCTAGCTTCAACATTAAAATATTTATCTTTTATTTGCATTTCTCGTTTTACTACAATAGTATTTTCAGTTGTTTTACACTGCTCTAAAACAGATTTAAGAAAATTTACATCGATATTTTCTAAATCTTGATAACTAACAAATTTAAGAAAGTCTACATTTCTAACATTTTCGTCTTTCAAATCAAAAGTTTTCAAAAATGTATTATTAAAATCTGTTATAATATCGTCTTCATTTATAACTAAAAAGCTATCAGACATCCTATCAACTACTCTTTGCATTGCAATTGGCGTGGCGCTTAAAAATTTGAATTTAAAAATTGCGATAGCAAAGCAAAAGATACTAACAGCAAAACAGATAGGTGTTACATAAATAGTCATAGGTACTATACCTAATGCTCCTAATATATTTATGAAAATCGGAACTATGGAGCCTATTAAAATAAGTATGGACTGGCTGGAAAAAAAGCCAGCATTTTTAATAGGAAATCTTAGTAATAATACTATATCTACAACTAATAAAGCGTAAGTATAAATTTCATAAACATAGAAGAAACTTCCAAAAGTAGTTTCGTTTATGTAAATTGAATAATTTTGATAAAACAAATGGTGAAAATCGTTTGTCCATAGTACTAATAATGAAAGTATAGGAACTATGAAAAGTAGAACATGCCATTTTTCAAATTTAACTTTGGTTTTTAAAAATACATTTGCAGTATAAAAAAGTGAAATTGGCAAAAAACAGCTTCCTATATATGAAAAATAATCAAAATATATAGGGGCAATATTTAATCTTTTACTAAGAATACTTCCTAAAAATACAGAAAAGCATAAAATAAATAAAAGTACTATATTAGCTAAAAAGAAACTTCTTAATTGACTTTTAGCTATTTTTCTTATTATGTATATAAATAACATACTAATTAAAAATAGTACTATCAATAATATTACTGAATAAATGCTCATAATCTCCTCCAATTAATTAATTTATATATTAAAATATCCAATATCAGTTAAATATTTAAAATAGTTTCTTATATAGTTTATATCTATATAAGGCCACTCAAATCCAGTTTTAAAAAGAAATTCTTTTGTAAAATCAGATTTTATATTAACTTCTGATTTATAAGATAATTTTTTATCAGCTGTTAAGTCATTAACAATTCCTTCTATATATTGCCTCTTAGAAGGCTCATTTAAGATTGATTGTATTGTATTTGCAAATTCATTATCTGATACAAGTTTAGTGTGAATACCTATTTCATTTAACATTGCAAATAACCTATCAAGATATACATGCTTTTCATTTAATAAATGGAAAACAGTGTAATCTTTATTAAAATGACCTGCAATTTTTATAATAGCTTCTCCACAAAAATCAATAGGCGTAAATTCACAATATAAATTTAGTAAGCTTTTTGGGAAAATTCCTATTTGTAAAAATGATTTTAATCTATTTACAAATGCATTTTCAAAGTGATTTTGTTGGAATTTTCCTTCTGAAAATCTACTTGTTAAATTTCCCATTCTTAATATAGATGCTGAAAGTCCATCTTTAATAGCATCAAAAACAACTTTTTCTGCTTCAAATTTACTTTTTACATATAAATTATCAAGATTTTGTCCAATGTAGAAGTTAGTCTCATCATAATTCATTTCATGCTCAAAATTATTTTTAATATTAGAGCCTTCAGCTAAGTTATTTCCAGATACACTTATGGTTGATATGTGTAATAATTTAGCATTAAATTTTTTTGCAAATGTAACTATATTTTTAGTTCCGTTAACATTAATTTTTTCGAATTCATCATACATACCATAATGTTTTACCAATGCAGCACTATGTATAACTGTATCTATAGTATTTCCAAGTTTTTTGTAATCTTCTTTTGATAATCCCAAATTATCAAGTGTTATATCTCCTTCTATAAGTATAATTCTATCATCAACAAGCATATCATATTTGTTTTCAAAATAAAAGTGTAAAACATTAAATAATCTTTCTCTGGCAGTCATATTATTTTTATTTCTAATTAAACAATAAATTTTTCCTTTTTCATTTTTTATAAAACTATCTAATATATGAGCTCCTAGAAAACCTGTAAATCCTGTAAGTAAAACATTTCCAACCGCTGTTTTGAAACAAACCAATTCTTTTTCTAATGTATTGTTTGCAAGCAAAGAATTATATGTATCATAAGAGTGGTCATAATTTTCACTTTGAGTATTTGGAATAGCATTTAAATTTTTTACTAAATTTTCTACAGTAGAATATTTAAATATATCAGAATATGAAATATTTAAATTATTGCTAATAGCTTCTACTTGAAGTTTCATTGCTGTTAAAGAATCGCCACCAACTTCAAAAAAGCTATCATCTACACCTATATTATCATTGTTTAGTATTTTTTTAAATAATGATAATAATAGTTTTTCTGATTCTGAAGAAGGCTCTTTAATCTTCCTGTTATCATCAGATAACTTTTTAAAATTAACTGGAAGTGCGTTTTTATCTACTTTACCATTTGCGTTGATTGGAAATTTATCTAATTGCATAAAATAAGTTGGTATCATATATATAGGTAAAAAGTTTTTTAAATAATTTTTTAAATTTGCAATTGAAATAGTATGATTTGCTACAAAATAAGTACAAATAACTTTTTCACCATTTATCTGATTAACTGTGGTAAAGCTTTCTTTAATACCGTCAAACTTAGAAATACATAAGTTGATTTCACCCAATTCAACGCGGAAACCTCTTATTTTAACTTGATTATCAATTCTGCCAATAAAATCAATAGTGCCATCTTCACGCCAACTAACTAAATCTCCAGTTTTATAGATTATTCCGCTTCCAAAAGGATTACTTATAAATTTTTTAGAGGTTAAATCTGGATTATTAAAGTAACCTTTTCCAACGCCGTCTCCTCCAACCCACAATTCACCAGGGACACCAATTGGTTGTAATTGCTCATTAGATGAAGCTACATATGCTGTAGAATTAGAAATTGGTTTACCTATAGGAATTGCATCTTTATAAGATTTATCAATAGTGAAACAGCAAGAAAATGTTGTATTTTCTGTAGGTCCATAGCCATTAATAATAGTCAAATTAGGGTTGGCGCTTTTTACCATATTAATATGTCTAGGAGATAGAACATCCCCTCCTGTTAGTAATACGCGAACAGTTCTAAACATGTGTGGATTATCTTCGCAAAGTTGATTAAATAATGGTGCAGTGAGCCACAAAATACTAATCTTATTTTTTATTAAATAATCTTGCAATAAAGAAGCATCTAGTAATTCCTCTTTTTTTATAATATATAATTCAAAGCCATTTAATAAACTTGCCCAAATTTCAAAAGTACAAGCATCAAAAACAATAGAACCAGTCTGAAGAATACGTTCTTTTTTATTAAATTTTATAAAATTATTATTTTTAACTAATCTAACAATATTCTGATGAGTAATCATAACGCCTTTTGGTGAACCAGTAGAACCAGATGTATACATCATATAAGCTAAATTATCTACTTCATAATTAATATTTAAATTTGTGCAGTCATAAGAAGCAATTTGATTACTTTCTAAATCTATACATAAAGGCTGAGCTGTGCTATTCGATTTATGAATAAGAGCATCATTAGTTATTAATACTTTAGATTTTGTATCTCTTATTATGTAATCAATTCTCTCATTTGGATAACCAATATCAATAGGCACATATGTTGCACCAATTTTTAGTATTCCCAATATGGAAACAATCATTTCTAAAGATTTATCTAATAAAATACATATAAAATCTCCAGTTGAAACATCATTTGCAATTAAGAACCTTGCTAATTGATTAGCCTTTTCATTTAATTGCTTATAGGTTAATTGCTGGTCTTCAAAAACAACAGCAATAGCATTTGGCGTTTTTTCAACTTGTTCCTCAAACAACTCAATTATTGTCTTATTCTTTGGATAATCTATTTTTGTGTTATTAAAGTTATATAAAATTTCATTTCTTTCTTCAGTTGATAACATATCAATATCTGATAATTTAATAGAAATATTTTCCAAAATAGTATTTAATATATTTGTATAATGCAAAGCAAATCTTTTAATATAACTTTGGCTAAATAACTTAGCACAATATTCAAATCTTAAATGATATTGATTATTTATTGGTACTATTTCAAGCGACAAATCAAATTTAGATACATTGTTATCAGGTATAAAATATTCAGATTTTACATTATTAAATTTAATTTCTGGATAACCATCATTTTGATAAATAAACATTGTGTCAAATAATGGATTTCTAGTAGTATCTCTTTTAATTGCTAAATCTTTTACAAGCATATCAAAAGGATAACATTGGTTATTAAAACTTTTTAAGCAATTTTCCTTTATAATATTGCAAAATTCGCTAAATGTTAAATTATAATCTATTTTATTTCTTAAAGCTAGTGTATTTACAAACATGCCTATTACACCAGAAACTTCTGGTAATTGTCTTCCAACAACAGGTGTACCAACTACAATATCGTTTTGAGAAGTATATTTTGAAAGCAAAACATAATATGCAGAAAGCATTAACATATATGGTGTAACTCCTAATGTTTTAGATGTCTGTTTTATTTTTTTAACGGTTTCTTCTGGCAAATTTTCATGAAAATTAGAACCCTCAAAACTTTGCACAGAAGGCCTTGGATATGTTGTTGGTAAATTTAACAAAGGTATTTCATCTTTGAACTGATTTACCCAAAAATTTTTTATATTTTTAAATTCTTCTTCTTCAAATTGTTCTTTTTCCCATAATGTAAAGTCAGTATAATCTATTTGCTTTTCTGGTAAAGTAAGTCCATTATATAAATCGCAAAGCTCTTGTAATAAAAGATTTAAAGAAGTACCATCACTTATAATATGATGCATGTCTAATAAAAGTAGCATTTTACCATTATCTAATTTTAATAATTTAACTCTAAACAAAGGTGCTTTTGATAAATCAAAAGGTTTCACAAATTTTGTATATATATCATTTAAATTAGTATTATTAGTTTCTTCTAATTTTAAGCTAAAATTAATTTTATCGTCAATAACTTGTACAATTTCATCATTTTTAAATTCAAAATGTGTACGTAAAGCTTCATGCCTTGAAATTAATAAATTAAAGCAATGCTCTAGTTTATTTATGTCCAATATCTTATCAAGCACAACTCCACCAGCAATATTATAAAGTGTTGTAAAATTAGAATCTTGACTGCAAGAATAATAAATCCTTTTTTGAGGAGATGATAGTGGATAACTATTTAATTTTGGGGCTTTTTTGATATTATTATTATTAGATGCAGATACTGAATCTAGATATTTAGCAAGTGCACAAATTGTAGGATTATCAAAAAGCCTATTAATGCTTATATTAATCTTAAATTCTTGATTAATTAAGGCAATTAATTTTATTGCTAATAGAGAATCACCACCAAAAGCGAAAAAGTCCGATTTTGTACTTATTTTATCTAACTCTAAAACATCAAGCCATAATTTTAATAATTTTTCTTCGGTATGAGTTTTTGGAGCGCAAAAATCAATATCATCATCAAATTGAATTTCTGGAAGGGCTTTTTTATCCACTTTTCCGTTTATATTTATTGGCAATTTATCTAATTTTACTAATTTATAAGGCATTAAATATTTTGCTAATCTCCTAGACAAAAATTCACGTAAATCTTCAGGTGTAACTTGGATGTTGGCAGTATAATAACTAATAATATATTTTTTTGAGTGATATTCTTTAATAATAGTGCAACTAGAAGTAATACCATTATATTGTAAAATATTTTTAGTAATTTCATCAGGCTCAATTCTAAAACCATTTATTTTAACTTGATTATCATTACGCCCAATAAAATTTATAATATTATTTCTATCAATAAATCCTATATCACCCGTTAAATACATTTTTTTAGCAGGTTCAAATAAGTCGGGTATAAATTTTTCGCTAGTTAATTTATCATTGTTAATATAGCCATTTCCAACGCAGTCACCACTAATTGCTATTTGACCATGTACATTAACAGGACACAAATTATTATTTGAGTCTAAAATATAGACATGTGTATTACTAATTGGCTTACCTATAGGAGCTACAGAAGATGATATATCTTTAGGTACCAAATATGTTGTTGCAACATGAGTTTCTGCAGGACCATAATGGTTATGAAGTTCTATATTATTTTTCATTAATTTTCTAATTCCTTCAGTAATTAATAGAGCTTCCCCAGCTGTTATTATATATTTTAGGGTTTTAGATAGTAGACATATATTTTTATCATTTTCTGCTAATAACCTCAAATATGCTGGAGGAATAAATAAAGTAGTAATATTGTGTTCAGCAATATATTCTGTCATTAAATCCATGTTTTTTCTTTTTGACTCATCAATTAATACCAATGTACATCCAGATAAGAAAGCAGAAAAAATTTCCTGATAACTAACATCGAAACTCATTGTGGCAAATTGAAGAATTTTATTCCCTTGCTCTAAAAAGCTATAAGTATTTTTTTCAAAATAAATAAGGTTAGCCATGTTTTTGTGTGATAAACCAAGGCCTTTAGGAGTACCAGTAGAACCAGAAGTAAATATAATGTAAAGATTATCTAAAGGACTCATAGTCTTATTTTCAAAATTTTTATTTAAATTTGAATATTTATTATAAGCAATATTTATTATTGGGATATCTATATTTGGAGTATCAGTAGAACTGCTTAAAACAATATCTAACTGAGCTGTTTTAAGCATGTGATTTATTCTTTCTCCGGGGTATAAAGAATCAATAGGAACAAATGTTGAACCTAATTTTAGTATAGATAAAATACCAATAAGAGTGTCAATAGTCCTATTGGTGAATATACCAATATTTTTTTTGTTTGTTAAGTTAAGACTGTTCAAATAATTAGATAGCTGATTAACTCGTGAATTTAATTCTTTATAAGAAATTTTTATATTTTCATATTCAATAGCAATATTATCAGGTGTTTTTTGTACCTGTTCTTCAAATAAATCTATAATTGTTTGATTATGTGGATAGTCTGCTACTGTATTATTAAAATCACACAAAATTTTATGTTTTTCCTCTGGTGTAATTATTTCTAAATCTTTTAATAAAAGATTATGGTTTTCTACAATTTGATTAATTACAACTAAAATTCTATTGTGTAAATCAGTAATATCCTGATTATCAAATTGTTCTGATTTATAATCATAAGCAATAGTCATTTTATTTTCATCATTAATATCAAACAAATGAATTTGGAGTTCATCACCAGCATTACCATTAAAAAGCCAATCTGTAGTATAATTTATACTATTATTTTCTTCTACAGCTTTAGTAATTTGATATGATAAAAGAATATTATATAGACTAGGAATAGAAGCATCCTTTTTTCTTATATCTTCTATAATTGTTTGGTAAGAATATTTTTGGTGTCTGAAAATAGAAGTTGTATCTACTGCAACTTTTTTTGCAAAATCTATAAAACTATTATCAGAATTTAAATTAATTCTAAGAGGTGCAACACTTATAAACATACCCATTGTGTGCTTTTGCTCAAAATTGGTTCTATTTAAAACTGGAGTACCAATTACAAAATCATCTAAACCAGAAAATTTAGAAACATATACAGCATAAACTGCCATAAAAAAATTATATATAGAAATCTTATACTTATCACAAAAAGCTTTTATATTATTTAATTTATTTTCATCTAATAGAAACTCTTTTCTAGCACCTTTACAAGAAGTTTTGCTTTTTTTCTCATCAGAAGTAGAAGAAATAGAGGCAATTTCAGGAATGGTTTTAAAAACATCATCCCAGTATGCTTTATCTTTAACATATTTATCACTATTTTTATAATCATTTTCAGCATTAATATAATTTATATATGAAGGTTGTAATTGAGATTTGTAATTATTAGATAAAAGTTCTGAATAAATTCTTGCTACATCTTTAGCAATTAAACCTAAACTCCATGAGTCTCCAATTAGATGGTGAACGTTCATGAAAAAACCACCAGAACAATTTGGAAGTTTGAATAATAAAACTTTAAATAGAAAATTATTTTCTGAAAAAAAAGGTGTATTTGCGAATTTTAAAGCTGTTTTTCTAACCTCTTTTTCAGATGATAATTCAATTGTATCAATATCAAAAGGAGAGTATTCTTCTAGATATTGAAGACAATTTCCTTCTTTTTGAGTTACTTTTAATCTCATGGCATCATTTGTCTTAACCATTTCATTAATTGCTTTTTTTAAAATAGT
Source organism: uncultured Clostridia bacterium (assembly GCA_944391825.1). Lineage (GTDB taxonomy): Bacteria > Bacillota > Clostridia > TANB77 > CAG-508 > CAG-273. The sequence continues at coordinate 18,891 of CALXUZ010000007.1, forward strand.
AAAATTAACTTTAGTATTAAATGAAAAATATCCACAAATTGTGTTAATAGATGTTCCTTGATAAAATTTTTCGGTTAGCCAAATTGATCTTTGTGGATTAGTTAAATTATAATAATTCATTTGTGTAAAAACCCCCTGTATACTACTTTAAATTAATACTCTTCTTTTGTATAAGTTTTTTAAATGAATTTTATTTTTTAAATTTATCCATACGTAATTATTGTATCATTAATATTTTGAATTTACAATAAAAATTTGTAAAATTTTGGCAAATTTTTGGGAACGGGGAAAGGAAGACGATTTTCTATTTTGAGACCGTCCTAAAATGGTCAATTTTGTCCTGTATCCCCCGTCTCCAAAAAAACATGTTTAAAATTGGAAAAAGTGGGAAATATTAATATAACAATATTTAATTTAAAGAGGCACTATGGAAGAATATTTAAAAAAACAAAAAAGAAGAAGAATTAAAAATTATTTTATTGGTACTTTTATTAGTATTTTGCTTGTAATTATAATTGCACTTTTGTACCTGTTATATCAAAATATTTATCTGCCAAATACAAGTATGTTTATACCACAAAAAGTAGATAGTACAAGGATGCTTCAAACAGTAGAGGAAGTAGAAGAAGAAAACAAAACCATTACACAGGTTATAGAAAAAGTAAATGAAAGTATAGTTGGAATTTCTAAACTAAAAAGCTTAGGGAGCACAATATTTACACAAAATGATATGACAGAATTAGGGCTTGGCACAGGTATGATTGTTAGCGAAAATGGATATATTTTAACAAATGAACATGTCTCAGGAGAAAAATATAGTAGCTGTTATGTTACATTGCCAAGTGGAAAAAGTTATACAGCAAGTGTTGTATGGTCAGACTCAAATATTGATTTAGCAATAATTAAAATCAATGCAAAAAATTTGCCATATGTTACATTTGGAGATTCTGAAAATATTAAAGTTGGAGAAAAAGTGTATGCAATTGGAAATCCAATAGGATTTGAATTTCAAAGAACTGTAACATCAGGCATTGTAAGTGCCACCAATAGGACAATTACATTAGAAGAAGATGGAAAAAAATCATATATGGAAGATTTAATTCAAACAGACGCAACAATTAACCCAGGAAATAGTGGAGGTCCACTAATTAATGCAAGTGGAGAAGTAATAGGAGTAAATACTGTAAAAATCACTTCTGCAGAAGGAATAGGATTTGCGGTGCCAATTAACACAGTAAAAACAATAGTTAAAAAATTTGCGACAGAGGGAAAATTTAAGGAAGCCACACTTGGAATTTTTGCCTATGATAAAAATGTAATACCATACTTAAATGGCAATTTGCAGTTAGATAATGGAATTTATATTGTACAAGTAAAAGCCAATTCGCCAGCTAGCAAAGCAAGTTTAATGCAAAAAGACATTATTTTATCAATAGATGGAACACCACTGGAAAAAATGTGTGATTTAAGATGCTATATCTATGAAAAAGAACCAGGAGATAAAGTAACTTTACAAGTGCTGAGAAATCAGAGAAAAATGACAGTTGAGGTAACTTTGGGCGGTGCGTAATTGGGGACGGGTCCCAGTCACCCTATTTAGGGTGACTTTGGGACGGTTCTTGCAAGATTATTGTAAACATTATTAAATACAAAAAAAGTTAACATAAAAAATGAAGGCGCCTAGATGTAACCGTTAATTTATAAAGATTGGAGTGGATAAAGTGAATTCATATTGGATAGAAAGTGTAAAAAATGAAAAGAAAGAATTTTCAAAATTTGAAAAGGATGCTAAAGCAGAGGTGTGTATTATTGGTGGCGGATTAACTGGACTTACAACCGCATATTATTTATCAAAAACAAATTTAAAAGTAATTTTATTAGAAAAACTTAGATTATGTGAGCATGCAAGCGGAAATACCACTGCCAAAATAACAAGTCAGCATGATTTATTTTATGATTATTTAATACAGTCACAGGGGAAAGAAAAAGCAAAACAATATCTAGAAGCAAATGAAGAAGCTATTAAAAATATTGAAAATATAGTTAAAGAAGAAAATATAGATTGTGATTTTGAAAGGACAGATAATTACGTATACACACTAAAACAGGAAGAATTAGAAAAAATTAAAAAGGAAGTAGAAGCGGTTCAAAAATTAGGTTTTCCTGCAGAATTCGCAACAGGTTCTGAACTTCCATTTGATATATTAGGAGCAATAAAATTCCCAAAGCAAGCCAAATTTAATCCTTGCAAATATGCAAATGGATTAGTAAATGCAATTAGAAAAAAGGAAAATGTAGCAATATATGAAAATACAAAAGTAGTAGACTTAAAAGAAGCAGAAAATTCATTATATAAGATTATTACAGAAAAAGGATATTGCATAACAGCTAAACATGTGGTTATAGCGTCACATTATCCAATAATTAATGCCCCTGGATATTATTTTTTGAAAATGTATCAAGAGATGTCATACTTAATAGGTGTAGAAACAGATAAACCTTTATTTAAAGGCATGTATATAAATTCTGAAACCCCAAAAGTATCTTTTAGAACAGCTGAAAAAGATGGGAAAGATTTATTATTAATAGGGGGCATGGGGCATAAAACAGGTGAAAGAAAGGATATTTCAGATAGCTACAAAAACTTAGAAGCAATTGCAAAAAAATATTATCCAGACTGTAAAATTCCATATCACTGGTGTACTGAAGACTGCATTTCATTAGATAAAATACCATATATTGGTGAATTTTCGAGTTTAATGCCAAATGTATATGTAGGAACAGGTTACAAAAAATGGGGTATGACGACTTCAAATGTTGCAGCAAATATTATTACAGATAAAATTTTAGGCAGGCAAAACCCTTATGAAGAAGTATTTACCTCAACAAGATTAGAACCAGTAAAAAATTACAAAGAATTAGGAAACATGGTAAAAGAGGTTGCGACATCTTGGACTGTAGAAAAACTAAAAATTTCAGAAGAAAAATTGCAAGATTTAAAAAAGGGAGAAGGTGGAATTATAGAACTTGAAAACAAAAAGGTAGGGGCTTATAAGGATGAAAATGGCAAAGTATATTTAGTAAAGCCGGTTTGCTCACATTTAGGGTGTGAGCTTACATGGAATAACTTAGAAAAAACTTGGGATTGCCCATGCCATGGCTCAAGATTTGATTACAAGGGAAAATCCATTTATGATCCAAGTGTTAAGGATTTGAAAGTGTACGAATATTAAAAATATAAGCTGTTCTAAAATATTTTAGGGCAACTTTTTAACAAATAAAATAAAGAAAATATTTTTTATAATATCCTTAATGTTATCTTTAACATTAAACGTTGCCTTGACAGCAGTTCTTTATAAGAACTGGGTTGATAAGCAACTACATAAATAAAAAATAAACCATTCTGCTGTGCTGAGCTAATGGTTTATTAAATCTTTATCTCGGCAAAACCACGTTTGTGGATTTGTCATTTCCTATACTTATTATAATCTATTTGTAAGTAAAAAGTCAAGAAATATGATAAAAATTTATAATAAATTTAAATATAAATATGAGTAGTAATTTACAAAAAAATAGAAAAGATTAGATGCAAAAAATCTAATCTTTATTTTATTTTTAAAATATGCTATAAATATAACTAAGAGGAAGGATTGTTAAATCATGAAAATGGATAAAAAAGAATTAAACGAATTATTTCTAGAAGTAAAACTCAATAATAAAAAGGCATTCGAAGAATTATATAATAGATATAACAAATTAGTATATGGAATTGCATTTAGCCTATTAAAAAACAGGCAAGATGCAGAAGATATAGTACAAATTGTGTTTACTAAAATATATTCTATTGACAAAAATAAACTGCCTAGAAGCAATGAAGCTAGTTGGTTATATTCTGTTACAAAAAATGAAGCAATAAATTATTTAAAAAGTAAGAAAGATAATATAGAGTTGAATCATATTTATGAGCTAGAAGACAATAATAATGAGATAGATAAAATAATAGATAAAGATAAATATAATAGGTTGATTAGCAAATTAAATAAAGAAGAAAGGGAAATAATATCTTTAAAAATATTATCAAATTTATCTTTTGAAGAAATTGGTAAGGTGTTAAATGTGCCAACAGGAACAATAAAATGGAAATATTACAAATCAGTACATATCTTAAAGCTATTATTAAGTAATTTAAGTATGTTTATTATATCATTAGTAACAAGCATTACAGCGTTAAAAAAGAATCGAGAGTTATTACCAAATTCAGAAATTCAAGAAGACAATATTATAGAAAATCCAAGCAGTAATGCAAATAATGAAATAGCGTTAGACAAACCAGAAGGCAATATAATAATAGAAGACAGTAATCTACCAACTCAAGAAAACGTTGTTATTGAGACACCAAATGTAAATGATATTAATTATATAGGGATAAGTTTTTTAGGAATTTCAATATTCTTTTTCATAACAACTATAATTTTTCTTATAATTTTTATAAAAAACCAACTAAAAAGGAGAAAAAAATTGTCTAAATAATAGAATATAAAAATGGGGTGGTTTTTATGAAAAAGAAAAGAATTTTATTAATAGTGATAATAATTATAGCTTTAATAATATTATTAGTTCCAATTCCAAGGTATTTAAATGATGGCGGAAGCGTAGAATATAGAGCATTACTTTATAAAGTAACTGACTATCATAAGCTCGAACCAGTAGGTTCTAATTATATTGAGGGAATAGGAATAGAAATACTTGGTATAGAAGTATTTAATAATGCAAAAGAACAAACTGAAACATTAGAAACAACAAGAGAAAGAATAAAATTAGAAAATGTAAAATTTGTAGGTGTAGAAAGTACAGATACTAGTAAACTGGTTAAATTCAACAATATTTTATATGGAAAATCTTATGCGGTTATTGATTATGCAGGGAATTTAGATAAAAGTATAGGCACAATAAACCTTTTGATAGATAAAGAATATATGCCAGAAATAAACGGAGAAACAAATTGTGAAGAATTATTAAATTCCTCTGTGTTAGAGGCTAATGACGAGAGCATGGTGCTAAATGTTAATAATATAGCAGTATTATTTAATGCAATAAAAGAATCAAACATACAATATTAACAAATATGATAAAAAACATGTGAAATTTTCACGTGTTTTTTTATGCAGAAATTTTAAAAAGCTTGTATTTTTTATGTTGTAACTATTTAATAAATAAAATAAATATGATATAATTCCAAATAATAATTCAAAAGAGAAAATCAAAAATATTACAAATGACAGAAAATAGGACATTTCATGGGGGAAAAATATGATTTTCAAAGATTACTATAAAATATTACAAATAAAAAACTATAAAGCTTCTGAAGAAGAAATAAAACAAGCGTATCGTGAACAGGCTAAAAAATATCATCCCGATATTAATACAAATAGCAGGTTTGCAGAAGAAAGATTTAAAGATATAAATGAAGCATATAAAGTGTTATCAAATCAATCATCAAGAAAAAAATATGATAGGATGTGGTATACACATGTAGGCAAAAAGCAAAAAAACAATTATGAGGAAAGTAAACGCGGTAAAGACTCAATATTTAGCGACTTTTTCAATATGTTTTTTGGAGAAAAACCTGCAAGTGATACAGAAAAACCACAAGAAAATAGAAAAAATAAAAAAGTGCCAATAAAAGGCGAAAATATAGATACAGAAATTAATGTTTCAATACTAGAAGCTTTTTATGGACAAGAAAAAAAGATTTCACTACGTGCATTAAATGGAAAAATGAAAACTTTTACAATTAAAATACCAGCAGGAATAAGAAACAATGAAAAAATTCGCTTAATGGGACAGGGAAAACCTGGAGAAAATGGCGGTAGACCAGGAGATTTACTTATAAAAATCCAAATAGAAAATGATGAAAAATATGCCTTAGAAGGAATAGACCTATATACAAATTTATACCTTACACCATGGGAAGCTGCATTAGGTACAAAAGTTGAACTTGCATCTATAGATGAAGAAATATCTTTGCATGTACCACAAGGAATAGAAAGTGGAGAAATAATAAAAATAGAAAATAAAGGCTATCTAGATGGAAAAGGTGGCAGAGGAGATTTAATAGCAAGGGTATGCATAATGGTACCAAAGGACATGACAGAGCAAGAAAAGAAATTATTCCAAGAATTTAAAAAGATTTCTAAATATAACCCAAGAAAAATATATTAATTAATTAATAAATAATTGAATCCACATATCAAAAGTTGACATAAAAACATAAAAACGTTGACATATGCCGTAAAATGTACTATAATTAAAGTTAGTGATGATTACATAACAAAAGAAAAACTATGATATTAGGATTCATAGAAAAGGAGTGTAAGAAATGGACTCAATTTATGGAAAACACTTTAGTATTACGGATCCACAAGGAGTAAATACCGTAATATACAGAATCAACAAAACAGACAAAAGGTTGCTTGACGAATATCCAAAGTATACTTTGCAACGTTTAGAGTATGCTGAAGAATTAAATGGAAACCTTAAAAAGAAAACTTTTTTTGTTGATGAACCCGAAAATGAAGAGGATTTGGTAATTTTATCCTTTGGGCAAGATAAAGTTGTTGTGAATATGGGAATTTTAGCAGATGATAGAGTTAAAATTGCTAAAAGACCTATTCCAATTAAATTTGATACATTATATTCTGAACAAGAAAAAGAATACAAGGAATTTAGATATACACCAGATTTAAAAAGACCTATATCTATTATAGACCCTGAAACAACAGAGGAAATCAAACCAATGTTATATTTTGACCAAGAAACAAATGAAGTAAAAGGCAAATGCAAATTAAAACCATATAAATCATATTTTGCATTTGAAATTCGAGATAAAAAAGAAGATAACTAGAAAGGGGATTTATATTATATGAGTAGTACAACTGTACATTCAAGCAAAAAAGACAAGAAGGAGATAAATAATCCTGCACCAGTATGCGGGCAAACAATTCCGACAAATACTAAAATAGAAATACCACCAAAAACTGCTAAATGGGGTGTTTCTGAAAAAGAAGTTATTAAATCAGAAGAACTAGGAGAAATTGTTTTCTCACAAGTAGGAAATTCAAAAGTAAATGCTGATGGAACTTTAGAAATGCAAGATGGAACAACTATGGTTATGGTAAATCCTAAAGTATATCAAGCATTATTAACTGTAAAGAAAAACAGGGAAGAAATGAAAGAAAAGGCAAAAAGTAAAAATAAAAAAGCAGAAATTAGTAGAGATTAACAAAACTAATGAAAAGGTGATAAAATTATGAACTATAAAGTAAAAAAAACATTAAAAGATAATAAAAAAAGTATAATTATAATAGGAGTATTATGGATTATTCTAACCATAATACTTGTTTCACCAATTGCATATTCCATTGTTGAAGCAACTAACAATGGAATTTTTAATTTGACTATTTTTCTAGAAAAAGTATTTGCAAATATTGTAAGCTTTAATTCAATAACTAAAGTATTTACAGCTGAGTGCATAGGAACTTTTTTTAAAACATTACTATACTTTACTATATTTTATGCTATTTTTACAATTATTGGATTATTCCGTTCAAAACCAAAAAGTGAATACACAGATATTGAACATGGCTCAAGTGACTGGAGTGAAGGCGGAGAGCAGTATAGAGTACTAAGCAAACATAAGGGAATTTTATTAGCAAGGGATAATTATTTGCCTGTAGATAAAAGAGGGAATATCAATGTTCTTGTTGTCGGTGGTTCTGGTTCTGGTAAATCAGCATCATACTCAATTCCAAATGCCTATCAAATGCTTGGCTCATATGTATTTACAGATCCAAAAGGTGAATTATATGATAAAACAGCAGGATATCTAAAGAAAAATGGATATGAAATAAAGGTTTTAAACTTAGTAAATCCAGCAAATAGTGATGGATATAACCCATTAATGCATATATCAAGCGAATTAGATGTTGATGTTATTGCAAACACAATAGTTAAAGGACAAAAAACAGAAGGAAGTAATGCAGACCCATATTGGGATGATATGGCAGAAATGCTATTAAAAGCTTTAATATATTATTTAATTGCTACAAGACCAGAAGAAGAACAAAATTTGGCAAGTTGTTCAGAACTTGTAAGAGCTGCAAATGCAAATGGTGGAAGCAACTTATTAACAGAACTTATGAACCAATTACCATATGACCACCCAGCTAGGATGAACTATAAATCAATTGAAATAGCACCAGAAAAAACATATGGCTCAATACTAAGCTCTTTGCAATCTAAGCTTGGTAAATTCGACTCAAAAGAAATTGCAGAAGTAACTTCAACAGACACAATTAATTTTGAAGAAATAGGAACAAAAAAGACAGCTGTATATGTAATTTCTTCAGATACACACACAGCATACGACTTTTTACTTACTATTTTCTTCTCACAAATGATACAACAATTATATAATTTTGCAGATGCAAATGGCGGAAGGCTAAAAATGCCAACGTTTTTCATATGTGATGAGTTTGCTAACATTGGTAAAATTCCAGACTTTGATAAAAAAATCTCAACAAGCAGAAGTAGGGGAATTTCATTTAGTGTTATATTGCAAAATTTAGACCAGTTAGAAGCGGTATATGAAAAATCCTATGAGACCATAATGGGTAACTGTGATACACACGTATTTTTAGGAAGTAACTCATTTAAAACAGTTGAATATTTTTCTAAAGCCTTAGGAGAAAAAACCATTGTAAGGGATAGTAGGTCAATTAATAGGGATAAACAATATAGAAGGCAAGGATTTAGCGATTCAGACCAAGTAATGGCAAGACCACTTATGACACCTGATGAATTAAGAAGGATGGACAATGATGACTGTATAATCTACGAAAAAGGAATTAAGCCAGTTAAAGCAAAAAAATATTATTATTTTGAAAGCCAAATGGCAAAAAAATTAGCAGAATATACAATGAGCCACTTAGAATTTAATGTTGGAGATAGAGGAAAATGGAGAAAATATAATCCATATAACCCATATGTTGAAGAAGATGAAAAAAGTAAAGTGGCAAATCTTAAGGTAGAATCTCTTGATGATCTATTTGAAGATGAACCAAAAACAGAAACAGTTAAAAACGAGCCACAAGAAGAAATAAAAGAAAGAACACAAGCAATAAAGGTAGAAAATCATACACCTCCAGAAATTAATGTGGAAGAGAAGCCAAAAGAAAGAGTAGAAGCACCAATACTTCCACAGGAAGAAGAGGAAGAAGTATTTTCTATGGATATACAAAAAGAGTTAGAAGCAAAATTTGATGAGCTCTTCGGCCCACTTGATGAGTGATTAGCGCTAGATTAAGGACAGTCCCTTTTTACCCATCTGTGGGTAATTTGGGACAGGTCAAGTTTGTAAAGATTGGTGTAGTGCGACTGTAAAGATTGTACTACACTTGTAATATAAGGTAGTGTAATATCAGATGATATTCACTATCTATTTTTTATGGAAAGTTTTACTTTAGATAATGCATTTCTTTCTTATATTATCCCAAATTCTATTATAGGTATAAGTTAAAATAAAATCACACACAACAAAACTAATGTTCTTAAAAGTATTGACTAATTAATGTAAGTAATGTAAAATTATAAAAGCGAAAATAAAATATATATTAAAGGAAAGTGATAAGATGAAATTTGTACATATGGCAGATATGCACTTTGATACACCATTTGCAAATTTAAGTTCAAAAAATAATTTTGGCAAAAAACGTAGATTAGACCAAAGGCAAATATTAAAAAAAATAATTAATTATATTAAAGAAAATAAAATTAATTATTTTTTTATTAGTGGTGATTTATATGAAAATGAATATATAAGAAAAACTACAATCGAATATATTAATGATTTATTTAAAGAAATTCCAGAAACAAAAATATTTATTACACCGGGAAATCATGATCCATATTTAAAAAATTCAATGTATAATAATTTTAAGTGGAGTGAAAATGTAAAAATATTTACTTCAAAAATAGAAAAAGTAGAAACACCAGAAGCAGATATTTATGGTGTGGGTTTTGATGATTTTTATTGTCCAAGCTTAAATGTAGAAAATATTAATATAGAAAATAAAAACAAAATAAATATTTTAATTACGCATGGGGCTTTAAATGCAAGTGATAAATTACAATTACAATATAATCCAATGAATAAAAATAATTTAAATAAATTAGGTTTTGATTATCTTGCATTAGGCCATATACATAAACCAGATTATAATACTGAACAAAATCAAAGAATTGTTTATCCAGGTTCTACAATAGCAATGGGGTTTGATGAACTTGGAGAGCATGGATTTATTATGGGAAATTTAGAAAAAGAAAAAATAGAGCTTGAACTTATTAAAGCAGATGATAAAGAATTTAAAGAATTAGAATTTGATATAAGTAATATAATTGATTTTGAAAAATTAATTGAAGAAATAAATAATTTAAAATTAGATGAAAATAAATTTTATAAAATTATATTAACAGGAAAAAGAAATTTTGAAATTGATTTATTACAATTAAATAAATTTATTTTATTAGAAAATATTATAAAAATAAAAGATAAAACTATATTAAATTATGATTTAAAAGAATTAATAAATAATACAACATTAAAAGGAATTTTTGCACAAGAATTATTAAATGAATTAGAAAATAAAAATTATTCTGAAGAAGAAATAAATAAAATATTAGAAATTGGACTTGAGGCATTGGATTAGAAGTTAGAGGTTAGAGGTTAGAAGTTAGAAATTAAAAATTAAATTAAAAATTAAATAAATAAATAAAATAAATAAAAAAATAAATAATTAAATAAATAAAAAAAGGAGAAAAATAATTTTGAAAATAAAAAATATAAAAATAAATTCATATGGAAATTTAAAAAATAAAGAAATTAATTTTGAAAATAATTTAAATATTATTTATGGAAAAAATGAAAGTGGAAAATCTACTTTATTAAATTATATAAAAAATATTTTTTATGGAATTTCAAAAAATAAAAATGGAAAAGAAATATCGGATTATGAAAAATATACTCCATGGACTGGTGAAGAATTTTCTGGAAAAATAAAATATGAATTAGATGATGGAAAAACTTTTGAAGTATATAGAGATTTTAATAAGAAAAATTCAAAGGTTTTTAATGAAAATTTAGAAGACATTTCAGACCAATTTAAAATTGTCAAAAAGGAGGGTAACCAATTCTTTTATGAGCAGACAGGGGTGGATGAAAATACATATCTTTCTACAATAATGTCACCACAACAGGAACTTATACTAGATACCCAATCACAAAATGCATTACTACAAAAGATTGCAAACCTTGCGGGAACTGGAGATGACAAGGTGTCATTTCAAAAGGCAATTGAAAGATTAAATAAAAAGCAGGTAGAGGAAGTAGGAACAAGTAGAACACAGGATAGACCACTTAATGCTCTTCAAAAACGCATGAAAGAAATTGAGTTTGTCTTAAAGGGTGAGTTTTTAACTAATGATGATAAGCAAAATTTGCACACAAGAAAAGAAGAATTAGAGAAAAATTTACTTGATGAAAAAAACAAAAATAATATAATTAGACAACTAAATATGTTAACTCAAAAAAATCAAATTAATTTAGAAAAAAATAAATTAAAAATTAAAATAAAAAATGAAAATGAAGAAAAAATAAAAAAATTAAATCAAAAAAAAAATAATTTATTAAAAAATAATTTAAATAATTTATAAAAAAATAAAAAAATAATAAATAATAATTTGCAAAAAAATAAATTAAATAAAAAAATAAAAATAAATTATTTTATTTTTTTAATATTTTTTATTTTATTAATTATATTAAATATTTTTAATTTTATTTTTATAAAAAATAAAATAATTAATTATATTTTATTTTCATTTATTCCAATTGAATTAATTTTATTTTTTATTTATTATTTAAAAAATAAAAAAATAAAAAATAAATTAAATAAAGAATTATTAGAAAAAGAATTTGAAGAAAAAATAAATAATCAAAAAATTCAAGAAAAAATTAATTTAATAAATGAACAAATTAATTTATTAGAAAATGAAGTTGAAAAACAAAAAAATGAAATATTAGAAACGGAAAAAGAAATTGATAAAAAAAGAGATGAATTAATTAAAAATATTCAAAAAGAAAATCCGAATATGGATTTTTCAAAAATTTTAGACTTACAAGAACCTGAAGAAATACAAAAAGAATTAGAAAAATCAAATGAAATGATTTCAGCCTATGGAATAAAATTAAATGGATTAGAATATGAAGAAAAAGAGATTTCTAATAAATTAGAAGAAATAATTTCATTAAAAGAAGAATATGAAAATTTAAAAGAGCAGCTAGAAATTATAGAAGAGAAAAATAAATATATTAATATTACAAAAGAATTATTAGAAAAAGCATATGAAAAAATGAAAAATAGTGTCACACCTATATTTACAAAAAATTTATCTGAATTAATAGAAAAAATAAGTGGTGGAAAATATAAAAAAATTACTATTCATGAACAAAAAGGAATAATTGTAGAATTAGAAAATGGTGAATATGTTAGTGCTAATCTTTTGAGTACAGGTACTATTGATGAATTATATTTATCACTAAGGCTTGCAATGCTTGATGAAATATCAAAAGAAAAAATGCCAATTATTTTAGATGAGCCTTTTGCGTATTTTGATGATGAACGTCTTGAAAATAGTTTATTATTTTTAAATGAAAAGTCTAGTGAGCATCAAATAATTTTATTTACATGTACTGGAAGGGAAAAACAAATTTTAGATAAATTAAATATTAAATATAATTTAATAAAAATAAATTAAAAAGCAGGAATAAAATCCTGCTTTTTTAAGATTATAAATAAATTCCTAAATATGAAAATACAAATTTTATAATATAGAAAATACCCATAATTAAAGCAAATCTCCAGAAATATGAACCTTTTTTATCTTCATCTGATAGGTTTTTAAAAGCGAAGAATAAAAGCACAATAGATAAAATATTGCAATATCCGGAAAATGTACTTGTAATTCTAGAAAAGCTAGAGCTAATAATAGTTAATAGTTCAAGAACAGTAGCTATTACTACAGGGATTTTTGCTATTAAAACACTATTAACAATTGGTAAAAAAGATTTACTTTTATTCTTTTTAAATGCATATACTAATCCTGATAATATTGCAATTGTAATAACTGGAGCAACTAGTTCCTTTATAATATCAAAAACATTTCCAAATAAATTTTTGAAAAATAAAGAAAAGCTACCATATGTGCTAAATAAAGACCTACTTGCAATACCTAAAATATTAAGTAATAGTATTGCAACAAGCCAAATTACTAAAACTACAATGGCTATTTTAAAGAATTTGCTTGCACTATCTGTTGTTACCCTCTTGAGTTCTTCAATAGGGTCTTTAAAAAACGATGAGATAAAGCCTTTTGCTTCTTGAGATGCTTGTTTTATATCAGTATTTTTAAAAGCATCTTTTACTTCGTTTACTGTTTCTATTGCTTCATTTTTTAAATTTTCGTTATTTTCTTCCATTTAAATCAATCCTTTCCTTTTAATTTATTATTATTAAACTACAAAATATAAAAAAAGTAAAGAAAAAGTTATTAATTTATATGACATATACATAAATAATATTAATATTTTTAATAAATTTTTCCTAAATGGGTATTCTAAAATTAAAATAATATGATACAATGTAATGGACAAAATAAAGAAAGGAGATTTTAAAATGGATAAAAAACAAGCAGAAGAATTAAAGGAAAAACTATTTAATAAAAAAGAAAATGGATGGAAGGGAAAATTACAAGAAGATATGGAAAACATTTTTGAATATGCCAAAGGTTATATTAACTATATGAACAAATCTAAAACGGAAAGAGAAATTATTGAAAATTCTAAAAAAATTGCAGAGGCACATGGATTTAAAGATATAAAGGATTATCAAAATTTAGTAGCAGGAGATAAAGTATATTATATTAATCATGAAAAAAGTATGTATTTGGCAATTATTGGAAATAAACCACTAGAAAATGGACTAAATATAATTGGTTCACATGCGGACTCTCCAAGATTAGATTTAAAACCAAATCCACTTTATGAAGATTCTGAATTTGCATATTTTAAAACACATTATTATGGTGGAATAAAAAAATATCAATGGACAGCTATTCCACTTGCAATTCATGGTGTAATTGTTAAAACAAATGGAGAAAAAATAAAAGTATGTATAGGTGAAGATGAAAAAGATCCTATTTTTACCATTACAGATTTACTTCCACACTTAGCACAAGACCAAATGAAGAAAAAGGCTTCTGAAGTTGTAGAAGGGGAAGATTTAAATTTATTAATAGGTAGTATCCCATTTGATGCAGAAATTCCGGAGGGAGTTAAACTAAACATTTTAAATATTTTAAATGAAAGATATGGAATTACCGAAGCAGATTTGCTAAGTTCTGAAATAGAATTAGTACCAGCTATGAAGTGCAGAAGTATGGGTTTAGATAATAGCATGGTTGCAGGATATGGTCAAGATGATAAAATTTGCGTTTATACATCTTTAACAGCTTTAATGAATATAGAAAATCCAGAAAAAACTGCAGTATGTATAATATCAGACAAAGAGGAAATCGGAAGTATGGGAAATACAGGTATGGAATCACATGTGTTTGATACTTTTATTTCTGAGCTTTTGAATAAAATGGAAATAAATAAGCCAAATTTATTAGAAAAAGTTTTCTGTAATTCGAAAATGTTATCAGCAGATGTGGATACTGGATTAGATCCAATATATAGTAGTGTATCAGATAGAAATAATAGTTCATATTTAGGAAGAGGAGTTGGACTAAATAAATATACAGGTGCAAGGGGAAAATCTGGAGCATCTGACGCCAATGCAGAGTTTGTGGCAGAAGTAAGAAAAATTTTTGAGGAAAATAATATAAGATACCAAATTTCAGAACTAGGAAAAGTAGATGTTGGCGGAGGAGGTACAATTGCCTATATTTTAGCAAATAAAGGAATTGAAGTTATAGACTGTGGTGTACCAGTATTATCAATGCACTCACCATATGAAGTTACAAGTAAATTCGACTTATATGAAGTATATCGCGGATATGAAGCATTTTGGAAAAATGCATAAAAATAAACGGGCTCTAATACAGAGCCCGTTTTGGAGTTCTTAGCGACCACTGCAAATTTTCCAAAAATCGCAGAGACGATGCACGCCATCACACTCAGTAGGCTTGGGACAAGCCTACTGAGTGTGATGGCACAGGAGATGGGCTGAGCTTTATGACTGCAGTCACCCACCTTAATCTTGTCCATTTGATCTTTTAACATACTAGACCACTCCTTTAAATTTTGTACTATATATTATATGTAATTTGAGCGATAAAAAGAACAAATAGTACACTAATTAAAAAACTCCATGTAAATTAGCGTATATTCTATTATAGCACTTTTAATAATAAATTGCAAATATTTTTATTGAATAATTGGATAATGTATAGTAAAATGAAAAAATAGAAGGTATAAAATTAAAGTTTATATAAAAATAGAATTAGGAGTAAGCAATATGAAAAATTTTTTCATTATAATTATTACAAAAATTATTACAATAACTCTAAAAATATTTGGGAAAAATGCAGGAAATTTGCCAGGAAATCTTGCATTAAAATGGGATAAAGATATTTTTAAATATTTTAAAATAAATGGAAAAATAATTGCAGTTACCGGTACAAATGGGAAAACAATGACAAATAACTGCATAGCGCAAATATTTAAAGATGGTGGAAAAAAAGTAATTAGCAATTTGCAAGGAAACAACATGGAAACAGGTATATTATCCACGTTTATTAAAAATTGCACATTAACTGGCAAAATAAAAGCGGATTACATAATACTAGAAACAGATGAAAGTTATGTTCCGGTAGTTTATAAAAAGCTACCATTGGATTGCCTAATAATTCTAAATTTTTTTAGAGACCAATTAGATAGAAATGGTGAAATGGAAACATTAATACTAAAAATTCAAAAATTTTTAGAAGACTATACAGGCAATCTTATACTTAATGCAGACGACCCAAATGTAAGCAGATTATCAAAAGCAAATCCTGAAAATAAAAATATATTTTTCTACTCAATTGACAAATGCAAAGAATCTGCGGATGAGTTATATGAGGCTGCAGAAGGAACATACTGTCCATTTTGCAAAACGAAATTACAGTATGAATATTACCAATATGCACATATAGGAAAATTCAAATGTCCTAATTGTGATTATGGAGAAGAAGAAATTTATCAGCTATTAACAGAGATAAGTGTAGATGAAGGGAAATTTTGCATAGGTGGGGAACAATATAAAACCAAATATGATAGTTTATATGCTTTTTACGATTTAGCTGCTGCTACCGCTGTGGCTAAATTATGTGAAATTCCAGAAGATAGTGTGAAAAATACAATTAAAGAATTTGCACTAAATAATGGTAGACTAGAAAAATTATTAATTAACAATTGCAAAACTGTTATCAATTTAGCAAAAAATCCAACCGGATTTAATGTTAGCTTGCGCATGCTTCAAAAAGATGAAAATAAAAAAGATTTATTACTAGTTTTAAATGATAATGTAGCAGATGGGCGAGATGTATCATGGATTTGGGATATTGATTTTAACAATTTATGTGGAGTTCAGAGAATAATTACAGCAGGAACAAGAACATATGATATGGCAATTAGAGTAAAAACAGCAGGGTATCCAGCTGAAAAAATTATTCCATGTACAAGTATAAAAGAAGCTGTAGAAAAATTGTATGAAACCGAAAATAAAAAATATGTTATAGCCAATTATACCGCTATTCAAAATGTTAGAAAAGAAATAAAAAGTTTTGCGAAAAGCTAATATTATAATTTTGACACTTATTAAGTTTAGAGTTTTAACCAAATTGCACATTTAGAAAGGAATACTGTAGATTATGGAAGAAATAAAAATTTTGCATTTATATCCTGATATGTTAAATTTATATGGAGATAGGGGAAATGTACAGGCTTTAAAGTATCGCGCAGAAAAAAGAGGAATTAATGTAATTATAGATTACTACTATTTAGGTGGTGAGGCCCCTGATTTTTCTCAATATGATATTGTATTTTCTGGTGGGGGAGCAGATAGCGAACAAGCATTGGTTGCTAATGATATGTTAAAATACAAAGAGCAAATAAAAAAAGCAATTGACGAAGGTGTGTTCTTTTTGCTTGTGTGTGGCTCTTATCAACTATTTGGAAAATATTACAAAGGAGTTGAAGGAGACATGATTCCTGGGTTAGAAATTTTTGATTACTATACAGAGGCAATTCCAGATAGAAAAAAAAGGTGCATTGGTGATATTATTATTGAAGTAGATTTAGATGGCATAAAAACTAAAGTTATAGGATATGAAAATCATGCAGGTCAAACTCAAAATGTTGAAAAACCATTTGGAATAGTCTTATGTGGACAGGGAAACACATTTGGGGCACAGCAAGAAGGCTTTATGAGAAAAAATGTTATAGCAACATATATACATGGAACATTATTATCAAAAAATCCGGAAATTACGGATTATATAATACAATACGCTTTAGAAAGAAAATATGGAGAAAAAGTTGAACTGGAAAAATTAGATGATGCATTTGAAGAAAAGGCAAGAGAGCAGTTGCTAAATAGATATTTGAATAAAAGATAGCAAATAAAAAAATAAAATTTACAAACAACTAAAATCTTTAAAAATGGTGAGCCAGGAGGGATTCGAACCCCCGACCCCAGGCTTAGAAGG
>CALXUZ010000008.1 GCA_944391825.1 uncultured Clostridia bacterium
ATCCACTAAATATTTTAATAATTCATACTCTCTTAAACTTAGTTCCACGGCCTTTCCATCTACTTTTACAGTTCTACCTTCCGGGTCGATTGTAATTCCACCATAATCCTTAACCTCATTTTTGTCACCCATTGTTCTTTTTAAAAGTGCCTCCACCCTTGCGACTAAAATTTTAGGGCTAAAAGGTTTTGCTATGTATTCATCAACACCAAGTTCAAATCCAAATAATTCATCTTGTTCTTCTCCTCTTGCTGTTAACATTATAATTGGTACTTTTGAGGTTTGCCTAATTTGGCGCAAAACTGACCAACCATCTAGTTTTGGCATCATTACATCTAATAATATTAAATTAATTTGGTTTTGATTTTCTGTAAATACTCTTAGGGCATCTTCACCATCTACTGCTTCTAAAATGCTATAACCTTTTTGAGCTAAAAAGTCTTTTATTAATTTTCTCATCCTTGACTCATCATCAACAACCAAAATAGTAACATTGTTCATATTTATATCAATTCCTTTCATCTCTGACGACCTATTGTCGCTATTACACCTATATTTCCAAACTCTAAATTCTAACCTCTAATCTCTAACAAATTATACAAACATTTTATGTCCGTTTTGTGAACATACTATTATATTTCTAGCTTTTTCGCTATTAATGCCTTTATTTTAAGTCCTTGCTCGCTAAACATTTTCTCATGCTCAGTTTCAATATTTTCCCAAAAGTCCTTATCTAATTTCAAATCATATGTTAGTTTTTCTATTTTAAAATTAGAAACTTCAAAATATTTAATACTATCTCTAAAAAGTTCATCATCATCTGTTTTAAAAAATATGCACCCATTTGGTTTTAAAAATTCCCTATAATGTTCCAACTGCCTTGTATATGTTAGCCTTTTTTTACGGTGCTTCGCCTTTGGCCATGGATTACAAAAATTAATATATATTCCGTTCACTTCATCTTGCTTATTTAATATTAGCAAAATGCGTTCAATATCAAACCTTGTCAAAAGTACATTATCTATTTGCCTGCTGCTTTCTTTGTAAACTTCTTCTATCTTTCTTTTTGCCAAGCCTAGCATTGGGTCTACTAAATCTATTCCAAGATAATTATTTTCTGGATGTGTGCATGCCATTTGTGAAATAAATCCGCCTTTGCCACAGCCTAATTCTACAAAAAAAGGCTGTCCTGGTCTTGTAAATTCTTGTCGCCATTTACCAATTAACTCTTGTGAATTTTCTCTATAAAATTTACTTTCTTCTAATTCTTTTCTTGCCCATGGTTTATACCTAATTCGCATTTTACATCTCCTTTTACATAACCTATTAGCTATTTTAGCATACATCAGTAATATTAACAAGTGTTACATTTATACATTAAGCAATAGCCCCCACAATTGTATTATGACGTTTGTCCTTGCTGTCGCCTTCCTTCCTCATGTCAAAAATAAATTTTTGACATGGGTAAAGTAGATAGAAGGCTCTAGAACTACGCTAACGCTCCGCCTGCGCGGACTGCACTTTCATAATACAATTGTGGGGGATTATAAACTTGTCTTTTAAAAAAGTGCTTTTCTTTCCAGTGAAAATGCTGTATAATATGTGTGGTAGTTAAAATTTGGAGAAGCGTCCCTCAGTCACCCTAAATAGGGTGACTGGGACCCGTCCCCAATAAGGAAGGAGAATAATATGGCTAAGCGCAAAGATAAATTATATGAAGGTGAAAGACTAGAAGATTTTAGAGAATTAGTTGATAGATATGAAAATAGATATAAGGATAAAACTGCTTTTGTTTATAAGGAAGAGCCTAAAGCAGATAAACATATTTCTATTAGTTATACTCAGTTTGCAAGTGATATTAAGACTTTTGCAACTTCTTTATTAGATATGAATTTGCAAAATAAAAAGGTGGCTTTAATTGCCCCAAACCGTTATGAATGGTGTGTATGCTATTTGGCTATAACAACTGCAGATATTTCAATTGTACCACTTGATAAATCTTTGCCTGATAATGAAATTAAAAATTTGGTCATTAGAAGTAGAGCAGATGCTGTTATATTTGACCACAAATACACTCATGTTTTTGAGCAGTTAAAATTAGAAGATAATACTAATCTAAAACAATATATTTGTCTTGATAAAACTGAAAATGCAGACTTTTTGTATTATTCTGATTTGTTGGAAAAAGGAAAAATTTTATTAAATTCTGGCGATAGCCGTTACCAAAAAGTTAAGCCAGACCCAAATAAAGTTTCAATCCTTCTTTTTACTTCTGGCACTACTGCAATTTCAAAATGTGTAGGTTTATCACAATCCAATATTTGTGCCGATATTTATGCTTTATCACAAATGACAGATATTCGCAAAGAGGATGTATTTTTGTCATTTTTACCATTACACCACACTTTTGAGTCAACTTGTACTTTTTTATATGGTACTTCTTGTGGCATTACTGTTGCCTTTTGCGATGGATTAAAATATGTACAAAAAAATTTAGTAGAATTTGGCGTTACAGGTTTTGTTTGTGTACCACTAATGCTTGAGATTATGTATAAAAAAATCGAAAAAGGTATTGAGGAAAAAGGAAAAACTAAACTTGTAAAAAACATGCGAAAAGTTTGTAATGGTCTACTAAAAGTCGGAATTGATATACGTTCTAAAGTATTTAAAGAGATTTTAGAACAATTTGGCGGAAAGTTACATACCTTAATCGCCGGTGGGGCACCTATGAATAAAGATGCAATTCAAGGTTTTGTAGATTTGGGAATTAATTTACTTCAAGGCTATGGTCTAACAGAGACTTCGCCTGTTGTTGCAGGAGAAAATGATAAGTATAAACGCGCTGGTAGTGTAGGTTTTCCTTTACCTGGAATTACTGTAAAAATTGATAAGCCAAATGAAGAAGGTATTGGAGAAATTTTAGTAAAAGGCCCAACTGTTATGCATGGATATATTGATAATGAAAAAGCTACAAATGAAGTATTAAAAAATGGTTGGTTTTATACTGGTGATTTGGGAAAATTTGATGATGATGGATTTTTGTATGTAACTGGAAGAAAAAAAGATGTTATTGTTTTGAAAAATGGAAAAAATATTTTCCCAGAGGAATTAGAAATTTTAATAAATTGTTTGCCATATGTGTCAGAAAGCATAGTTTATGGTAAGCCTGTAAAAGATAATGATTTGATGATTTGTGCTAAGATTGTTTATAATATGGATAATATGAAAGAATTATATCCTGATAAGTCTGAAAATGATTATCATAATCTAATTTGGAGTGATATAAAATCTAATGTTAACCATACAATGCCTGCATATAAGGCAATACGTGAAATTATTGTAACAGATGAGCCTTTAATTAAGACTACGACGCAAAAAGTCAAAAGGCATGAAGAAATCAAAAAAATCCTAGAAAATAATTAAAATAGTGGCATTTGCCACTATTTTTAATTATCTCCTTAATCATTGCTGAACATATGCTTTCTAGTTAATTCAAGCAAATCTAGTGGTGTAAAACCTACAATTTGTGTTTTAGACCTATCTTTTTTCAATTCTTCTTGCAATGTTTCTAGAATTTTTTGTTTTGTTTCTTGCTTTTCCATGTCAATATAATCAATTATTACTATTCCACCAATATCACGCAATCTTAATTGTTTTGCAATTTCTATGCTTGCTTCTTTATTTACTGTATACACTGTTTGTTCCAAACTTTTGCTACCTATATATTTGCCTGAGTTTACATCTATTGCGGTTAATGCTTCTGTTTTATCTATCGTTATAAATCCACCGCATTTTAGCCAAATTTTTCTATTATTAGCTTTTTCCAATTGCTCATCAATGTTATATATATTTAATATATCCTCATTTGGTTTAAATTCTAGTTTTACTTTGTTTTCAAATCCAGTATCTTTCAAAAATTCTTCTGCATATTGTTTTATTTTTAAATTATTTGTAACAATTCTAGCTAAATCCTTATCAATAATATCTATTAATGTTTTTCCAACTATCCCGTCATTTGCATATAATAGTGTTGGTTTAAAATCACTTTTATTTGATAACTCTTTTGCTTTTTTTAATATATCCTCATATAAATTAATTGCTCTTTTTATATCATTTTGTATTAGCTCTTTTCCAATACCTTGGCTTGCAGTTCTTATTATTAATCCATAACTCTTTGGAAGAATTTCTTTCGCAATTTCTAGGAGCCTATTCCTCTCTTCTTTTTTTTCTATTTTCTTTGAAATTGTTATAAATTCTTGGTTTGGCATAAGAACTACAAATCTTCCTGGTAAGCTGATATGTGTAGA
Organism: uncultured Clostridia bacterium; assembly: GCA_944391825.1. Lineage (GTDB taxonomy): Bacteria > Bacillota > Clostridia > TANB77 > CAG-508 > CAG-273. The sequence goes on from CALXUZ010000008.1 coordinate 4,308, forward strand.
TACTCTTGCACCTTTCTTATTTGTACTATCTCTTTTTACTTGGACTAAAATTGGCATTCCTGTACGTATATAATTTTTTATATTATATTTGCTTAGTTCCTCATTTTTGTTACCTGTTTCATTACTTGCTTTTGGAATAATATCCTTAATATGAATAAAAGTGTTTTTTTGTGTTCCAATATCCACAAAAGCTGCCTGCATACCAATTAATATATTTTCAACTTTTCCAAGATATATGTTTTCTTCTAAATGCTTAACACTATCTTTTTCTTCATATTTTTCAATTAGTTTTCCATTTTCTACTAATGCAACTATTTTATTATTTTCCTTATCTTGATTTATAAAAATCTCTTTCATATAATCTCCTTAGTTGTATTTATTCATTGCTATATCAATACCATTTTTCAAAAATTCTTCTATCGCTCCAGTAGCTTTATTTATGCCCATCTCTAGCTTTTCATATGTTTCATCATCAAGTTTTCCTATCACATAATCAACTGCATCATATTCATCCATTGGTTTTCCTATTCCTACTCTAATACGAGGAAAATCTTCTGATGATAATTCATGAACTACTGATTTTGCGCCATTGTGTGTTCCTGGTCCACCTTTTTTACGTAATTTTATTGTTCCAATTTCTATATCCATATCATCATAAATTACTAATACATTTTCTAATGGAATTTTATAAAAATCCACAAATTGCTTAATGCTTTTACCACTTAAGTTCATAAATGTTTGTGGCTTTAGCAAAATAACTTTTTCTTCTTCTATTATTCCACTGCCATAAATCCCATCAAATTTTGTTCTTGTTAGTTCTATTTCGTATTTTTTTGCTATTTTATTAATTGCATCAAAACCCATATTATGCCTTGTTTTACTATAATCTGGCTCAGGGTTTCCAAGCCCAACTATTAAATACATCTATTTTCCCTCTTTTTATTTTAGTATCTCTTCTACTTTTTCCAACTGTTTAATTGCTAATTCTTTTATATCTTTAATTTTATTTTGAGCCACTTGTTCAAACTCATATAGTGGCATTTTTGTATCATCTTTTAAATCACTAAAATGTATAATATTTTGCTTAAATAAATCTAAATCTTTTATAACATTATCAATTTTATCACTATATGATATTATCCTGCATTTTTGCTCAAATACGCTAGATAATATCATTGCATGAAATCTTGCACATATCATAAACTCCATACTTGCATAAATTTCAAAAAATTTGTCCAAATCACCTTCATAGTTTACACAATGAATACTATTTATATATTCTTTTGGCATTTTTTGCATTAATTTTTGGATTGAGTTTTCATCTCCTTCATGCTTGCAAAAAGAAAATAGATAAACTTCTTTTTTATTTTCTATATAATCGCCAATATTTTTAATTAGCATATTGTAATAGTTTTCTTCTTTATTTATTAATTGCTTACGAATTGATAAATCAATCATTGATATTCCAACAGTATTCTTCTTTTTTTCTATATTTTTCTCTGGCTCATATGTAAAAGCTAAGTCCGGTGCATATCTTACTGTTGGTATATCAGAAAACATAGTATATGAATATTTATCTCTAAAGCATATATCTTTGCAATTTTCATATACGTTTTTTGCTAAGTCTATATAATCTTGTGTGTATGCTGGTCCAAAGTTTGAGCTAACATAGCAAAATGGAATATTTTTTTGTTTACACTCTTTTAAAAAGTCCAGAAATTCATCTGTAATATTATATACCACTCCGCCTTCCATAAAGATTGAGCCACCTACATAAATATACCCATCATACTCATCTGCATTTTGTTTTGTCAAATTTCTTTCTTTTTCGCTTATTACTGTAATATTAGGAAATTTTTTAAATAATATAGCATGTTCTGGATTTTCAACATTAATATAAAAAGATACTTTTGGGTATCTTTTTAATAGCATTTCTATAAATAAATCATCACCTAAATTTCTTCTTGCATATGCTAGAATAAATATTTTTTTCATAATTTTAGTTCCTTTTCTTATTTATTCCAATGTTCTGTTAATTCTGTAGTAACTTTTTGTCCAATTTGTCCACAATTATCATTGCACCAATCTATTAAAGTTTTAAAATCGCTTTCACATGGTTTAGAGTAGCGTACATAATAATCTGCTGTAAGCATTATTTGCTCATAAAACCACTTTTCAGGTTCTGTTAATATATTTTCAGCTTTGATAATCTCATAAATGTTTTGCTTTTCTTGTAGATTTTCTATTAGGAAAGATAATTTTAAATTAAATGTCATATTTTTATCATGAACTCTATATACTCCAACAAAATCTTCCATAATATAAGCTGGATTAGTTATTAATGCCCTCATATAAATTGAAGAATCATTTAGCATTTCCACATTTTCTATGTCTTTTATATATTCATAATTAAATATTGTAGTAAATGTGGAATTTGGCTTCATGTACGTAGTTTGAAAACCTTTTAAATATTCTTTGTTATTTACTATCCCTTTAACATTTAATGGATTTGTTTCAATTTCTCCTGTATTTTCATATTTAATATATGTATTTGCCGATACAAATGAAAGTTCCTTTGTGTTAGCAAAAATATCCATTGCTTTTTTATAAAAGTCTATATCTGTTAAATAATCATCATCATCCATAAAAATTAGAAACTTACCATTGCTTTTTAAATATCCGTTTTTTCTACTAATCCCTGCTCCAGAATTTTTTTCATTTCTATAATATTTTACTCTTTGTTCATCTTTGTATTTTTCTTTTATGACTTTTTCTGTATCATCTGGTGAGCAGTCATCTACTATAATAATCTCAAAATTTTCATATGTCTGTTTTAGTACTGAGTCAATAGCTTCTGGTAGCATTTCTGCTCTTTTATAAGTTGGCATTATAACTGAAATAAGTTTTTCATTTCTTACTTTCATAAACTTACCCCTTTTTTAATTTATTCCAAATTTCATTGGTTTTAATATATTCATCATAATGTCTTTTTACATTTTTATCATATTTTTTCAAGTCATCTAGTAATACATTACAGTCTTCCCCTTCGAATAATTTATTAATTTCAGGAATTCCTGCTTCTAGTTTTTTGTGTATAATATCCATTTTAGTTCTATAATTTTCTCTATCTGTAATATATTGAAATAATGGTTTGTATTTAATCCATCCCCTAGATGCTTGAATAAATCTTTTAGCAATTTGCTCATCTTCTACCTTTATTTTTCTTAGAGTTTTAGGATATTTTCCTCTTAAAATATTAGTATATTTCAAAAATCCATCATGAAAATGGTAAACTGGAACTTTCATTACTTTGGCATCATCAAGTTTAGTCGAAAAGAAAGTATCTTCTCCTCTAGCTCCTTCTGGATTATAAAATGCTGGTATTTTATCTATATGGCTTAAATTTAAACATAATGTAGAACCTGCCACCCATTTTCCACCATTTGTTTTTTCTATTTCATATACTCCATTTCCTTCAGCGAGGTCTTCTTCTGCATATGTAATTCCATTATCTTTTACAAATTTTTCCCTTATTGAATCCCATGAAATAATATCATTACTTATAGCTTCAATGTAATCCCTAAATAAAGTTTCATCAACATCCTCATTTAGTTCTACATAAGGTATTGGCGAAATATATCCACAGTGATACCCAACTGTAACATCTGCGTCTTGTATATATTTATAATGCTTGGAAATATTATCTTGCTCTTTCCATAAAATTCCCTTTGTTTCCTTATCTTTAATGCATGCAACAGGGTATTCATCATCATCCCAAAACAAAAGATAGTCCATACCTCTAATAAATGCATAATACATTAGGGTATTTCTGCCTTTAGCATGTCCATGACCAAAAAATAATTCCGCCTCGTCTTTTGTTAATTGGTTTCTGCCAATTAACCTTTTTTTCATTTCTTCAATATCTTCTGGGGTAATATATTTTATTTTTATATCTTTATAAACATTGGGCATTAGTCCATAAAAATCAACTCTTGTTGTGTATTGATATCCCAAATCAAATAAAATAAATATTGTTAGTTCTACTTTATTTTCTGTATCTTTAAATTGATTTATTAGTTGTTCATAAGTGTTATTAATTACTTTACATACATTAGGTCTTCCTGTTACAAAACCCAATCCAAATTGAACTGTTTTGCCCATTGTTATCTCCTTTGCATCTTCATTTATATGTCAAATGCTTTCATTTAACTACTAAATTATATCATATCCCAAATTTTGTGTCAATCTGTCTCTTTTTGGATCAGTCCCCAATTCCTGGCACTTTTATCTTACTCAGGGACACTCCAGCTTTCACAAAAATTTTGACAATTCTTGCGTAAATTATATTATTCACACAATTGTATTATAACGCTTGTCCTTGCTGTCGCCTTCCGTCCGCATGTCAAAAATGAATTTTTGACATGGGTAAAGTGGTTGGAAGGCTCTAGAACTACGCTAACGCTCCGCCTGCGCGGACTGCACTTTTATAATACAATTGTGTGCAATCTTAATCTTTCTGTTTTTAAATTGTCAAAATTTTTGTCCCTATTGGCACAGCTAGAAATCAATTTTTTCGTTCAAGTATAATTTACATATTAAATTTAGCTCTTGCAAATTTTCATCTGATATATTAAAAGAAAAAATTTTTTTAGGGTCTGCTAATACAATATATTGAATTGCAGTCTTTGTAGACTCAGATATTTTTATAGCGCTTTTATCTACTTTGCCACAAGCATTACATTTAAATCCGCTATCTTTCAAACTAAAAAAACATAAATTTTCACTTGTTTTGCAATTAGTACACTCTTTTATTTGTGGCGTAAATCCTAATATGCAAGCTAACCTTAATTTGAAAACTGATAAAATAAAGTTTAGGTCTTTATCTGTTTCTGAAATCATATATAATGTATTTAAAAAAAGCTGTAAAATTCTATATGTATTTTGATTTTCATCTGTTACTTCATTTATTATTTTAGTAATATTTGCTGCATATTTTAGCTTGTCTAAATCCATGCGAATTGGGTAAAAAACTTCGATTGGCTCACATGAGTTCATTTGATAACTACTTGCACCTTTATATAACATATATTCTCCAAAGCACAAAAATTGAGTGCCTGCCATCAAAAGGCTTTTTGGTCTTCTAGCCCCTTTTGCCGCACACCCAATTCTTCCATTAGGAGTAAGTATTGTAACCATTTTATCAAAGTCGTTCATATTACTTTCTGAAATTATAATTCCTTTTGTTTTTGTAATTGCCATATCATGTTTCCTTTATATCTTTATGCTCTGTTAGTTCTTTTTCTATATTTTCTATTTGTATAAATTCTAAAAATGTATTAATATCTCCAGTTTTTTTAAATGTATTCCAAGCCAAATCTTTCATTTTATATTCAAACATGTATATATCAACTCCTTTTTAATATATAATTGATATATTTTTCATTTTATATACATGTTTTTAATAGGTATTTGTTACCAATTTTTAATTTCTACTATTTGAAATATTTTTTGCTCTTTTGGAAAAATTTTCTATTTTAATTAATCGCTATTTTTAAATAATTTAACAAATTTATCATTGTTAATCCAATCTTCTTTTACTTTTACCCATATTTTTAGATTAACTTGTGTTTCCAGCATTTTTTCTATGTCTTCTCTGGCATATGTGCCAATTTTTTTTAGCATGCTTCCATTTTTGCCTATTATAATTCCCTTGTGAGAATCTTTTAGGCAAAATATTGTTGCATCTATATTAAAAATTGGCTTATTTTCTCTAGTTTTTCCTTTTTTAATTTTATCAACTTCTACAAATATTCCATGTGGGACTTCTTCTTGTAGTAGTTTTAAGGCTTTTTCACGTATAGTTTCTGATACAATATCTCTAATAGTTTGGTCAGTATACTCATCCTTATCATAATATGCTGGACCTTCTTTTAAATTTTTTTCTATTTCTTCCAAAATAATATCTACATCACATTTTTTAATTGTTGAAACTGGAATAATGGCTTTAAAATGATATTCGTCTTTAAATTCTTCTATTAATTTAAATACCTGCTCTTTAGTCACTAAGTCAATTTTGTTTATAATTAAAATTGTAGGGGCATTTTTTTCTTTAATTTTTTCTAAAATCATTTTGTCGCCTTTTCCTATTCCATTTGAAGTTGCCTCTACTACAAATAGTGTAAGGTCTGCGTCTGGAATAGCACCCCACGCAGTGTCGTTCATGGTATTTCCTAGTTTTGATTTTGGTTTATGTATTCCTGGTGTATCTATAAAAACAATTTGTGAATTTTTTCTATTTACTATAGCTTTAATTGCTGTTCTTGTTGTTTGTGGTTTATTTACTACAACTGCAACCTTTTGCCCTGCTATACAATTTAAAAGACTTGACTTTCCCACATTTGTTCTTCCTACAATTGCCACAAATCCAGATTTAAATTCTTCCATTTTAATCTAATCCTTCCTAATTCATTAATGTTCATTTGCTTTAAAACTGTAATTATTTTTCAACCTTTTTATTTCTTTTTAATTTACTTGACAATATACAATGTTGTGTTATAATAATATTAGAAGTTAGGAGCCACAAATTGTGGTTGCCGTAGAGAAATGAAATACACATCTTCCACTGGCGTGCAGAGATGTGTATTGTTTTATTTTTTACTCAAAATTATTACTAATGCAATAATTAGAGCTAATGTTATGATAGTTACGCCAATTAAAGCGTAAAAAAGTATATAAATTATTGTAATTAAATATTCTACCATAAGCATCACCTCCTTTATGTAAGGAGGCAACCACACTCTGCTTTTCCTAAACTTCTTTATTTATTTTAACGTTAATCTTAACCATTGTCAATAGTTTTTAAAACAAATGTTTTAAAAACTATATTTTTCTCTTTTTTGATAATGAGTATGTAATAGCTCATGTGCAAGCTTTCCGCCAGGTTCACCCAAGTATTCCTTATATATTTTTTGTAAGACCGGATTTTTATGTGAAAGCCTAACTTTACTTTTCTCATCTATTGTATACATTGCTTCTGAGCGTTTTTTAGCCACATCTATAGTTTCCCTAATTTTACTACTTTTAATTGGCTCTCCTCCACCCATGATGCAACCACCTGGGCATGCCATAATTTCTACAAATTGGTAATCTGCTTTTCCTTTTTTTATTTCTTCCATTATTTTTTCTGCATTTCCAAGTCCACTTGCCACTACTATCTTTACTTCTTTTTCTCCAATTTTAATTGTTGCCCTTTTTATTCCTTTTTGTCCTCTTACTTCTTCAAAATTAATTTTTTCCAATGGCTTTTTAGTTATAAGCTCTGAAGCAGTCCTTAATGCTGCTTCCATAACCCCACCTGTTACACCAAAAATAGCACCTGCACCAGTTGCTTCACCCATTGGGTTATCAAATCCTTCATCTTCTAATTCCACAAACTCAATATTTGCTTGTTTTATCATCCTTGCTAATTCCCTGGTTGTAATAACAGCATCTACATCATATACACCATTATCTTTCATTTCTTCTCTTTGCCTTTCAAACTTTTTAGCAATGCATGGCATAACAGATACAACAAATATTTTTTCTGGATTTATTTTTTGTTTTGTTGCATAATATGTTTTTAAAACTGCACCAAACATTTCATGTGGAGATTTACAACTAGATAAATGTGGCAAATATTCTGGATAATTCATTTCAATATATTTTACCCATGCTGGGCAACAAGAAGTCATCATTGGTAAATTATCATTTTCTTTAAATCTTTTTACAAATTCAGTTGCTTCTTCCATTATTGTAAAATCTGCTCCAGTATTTGTATCAAATACTTTGTCAAATCCTAATCTTTTTAAAGCTGTTACCATTTTACCAGCCACATTAGTTCCAATTGGCATGCCAAACTCTTCACCTAGTGCCACTCTAACTGCTGGAGCAGTTTGTACAACTACAAAAGTTTCTGGGTCTCTTAAATTTTCCCATACAATTTCCGTTGAATCTTTTTCATGAAGTGCACCTGTTGGGCATGCCTGAATACATTGACCACAAAAAGTACAGTTAACATCATTTAGGCTATTATCACCAACTGTAGAAACACATGATGCAAACCCTCTATTTACTGCATCTATTGCACCTATTTTTTGAACTTTTTTACATGCAGAAACACACCTTCTGCATAAAATACATTTATTAAAATCACGTACTATTGCAGGAGATTTATCATCTACCTTATGCTCATTTTTAGTTCCTTCATAACGAACTCCCTGAACATTAAATTTAACAGCTAAAGCTTGTAATTCACAATTTCCATTTTTTTCACATGTCAAGCAATCACGATGATGGTTTGACAAAATTAAATCCAAAATCATTTTTCTTGCTTCTATAACTGCAGGTGAATGCGTATGTACAACCATGTCTTCTTCTACTTGCTGAATACACGAAGTGGCAAAACCTTTTCTTCCCTCTACTTCTGTAATGCACATCCTACAATCACCTATTGCATTAATCTCTTTTAAATAGCAAAGTGTTGGAATATCTATATTTACTTTTCTTGCTGCCTGCAAAATGGTAGTCCCCTTTGGAACTTCAACTTTTTTATTATCTATGGTTAAATGAATCATTGGTAATTCAGCCATTTCATCGTCTCCTTATGGTATATTAATTTTACACAACCTAATCAGATTGGAAAAGAATTGTTATTTGGCTAGCTATAGTTTCTTTATAAAATTAATCAAAAGCGAGTAGTACTAGGAAGGCAAGGAAACTATAACCTATTATAATTTTATTAAAATTTAATTTAAAGTAGTATATTACGAGGAAAGTAAGCAAAAAATCTTGAAACTATACGATTTGTATGTTGATAGATTTTTTGCGAAACTTGACAAAGTAAGATGCTGCTTTAAATTGAATTTAGTTAATAGCGTGGAAAGGGCAAACAGCAATACAAGTCCCACACCCAATACAAACGCTCTCATCAATAGTATGTACTTTTCCTGGTTCACCTGAAATTGCATTTACTGGGCAATTGCGTTTACACATGCCACAGCCTTTACATTTTCCTGGGTCAATTTGAATTTTAGCTAATGCTTTGCACTCTCCAGTTCTACATTGTTTATATTTTATATGTTCTAGGTATTCTTCTCTAAAATATTTTAGGGTCGAAAGAACTGGGTTTGGTGCTGATTGACCTAATCCGCAGATTGCTGTTTTGGGTATATTTACAGCTAACTCTTCTAGTTTTTCCAAGTCTTCTAATTCTGCTTCACCTTGGGTTATTTTTTCTAAAAGTTCTAGCATCCTTTTTGTTCCAATTCTGCATGGGGTACATTTTCCGCAAGATTCATCTACTGTAAAGCTTAGGTAGAATTTTGCTAGGTTTACCATACATTTAGTGTCATCCATTACTATTAAGCCGCCAGAGCCCATCATTGAGCCAATTTGTTTTAAAGATTCATAATCTATTGGTGTATCTAAATGTTCTTTTGGTATGCAACCACCTGAAGGGCCACCTGTTTGTGCTGCTTTAAAATCTCTATTATTTGGAATTCCCCCACCTATATCATAAACTATTTCTCTTAGGGTAGTTCCCATTGGTACTTCTACTAAGCCAATATTTACAACATTTCCGCCTAAGGCAAATACTTTTGTGCCTTTTGAGTTTTCTGTACCTATAGAACTATACCAATCTGCTCCATTTAAAATAATCCTGGTAACATTTGCAAAAGTTTCAACATTGTTAATTAGTGTTGGTTTGAACCATAATCCTTGGTTTGCTGGATATGGTGGTTTTACTCTTGGTTGACCTCTTTTTCCTTCTATTGATTCTAGTAATGCGGTTTCTTCTCCACATACAAAGGCTCCTGCTCCCAGCCTAACATCTACATCAAAATCAAAGTCAGTTCCAAATATATTTTTTCCAAGTAAGCCATATTTCCTTGCTTGTTCTATTGCAATTTTAAATCTTTCTACTGCAATTGGGTATTCTGCTCTAACATAAATATAGCCTTGGTTTGCACAAATAGCATATCCTGCTATTATCATTGCTTCTAAAACAGAGTGGGGGTCTCCTTCTAAAATGCTTCTATCCATAAATGCTCCTGGGTCTCCTTCATCTGCATTGCAAACCACATATTTTTGTTTTCCAGTTGCTCTTCTAGTTAGTTCCCATTTTTTACCTGTTGGGAAGCCTGCTCCACCTCTACCTCTTAATCCTGATTTTTCAATAGTTTCTATTACTTCATCAGGAGTCATATGTAATAATACTTTTTCTAGTGCCTTATATCCATCAAAAGCTATGTATTCATCAATATTTTCTGGGTCAATTACACCACAGTTTTTTAATGCAATTCTTTTTTGTTTTTTATAAAATGTAAGACTATCTAAGTTTTGAACTTTACTTCCATCTATGTCTTTGCAAAGCAGATGTTCTACAATTTTGCCTTCTATAATATGCTTTTCTACAATTTCTTTGCAATCTTCAGGTGTCACCATTGCGTAAAAAGTATCTTCTGGTCTGATAATAACTATTGGACCTTTTGAACATAACCCAAAACATCCAGTTTGAATAACACGTACATTTTTTATTTGTTTTTCTTTTATTATTTTTCTAAAAGTATTAATTATTTCCGGCGATTTAGAAGAAGTACAACCTGTTCCATGGCATACTAAAATATGTTTTTCCTTACTTCCAACATTTGAATTAACACGTATATCCAATTCTTTTCTTTTTTTAGTTCTAATTGCTTCAATTTCTTCCAATGTTTTCATTACATTTCTCCTTTTTCAAGCTTATCTAAAACTTCATCAAGTTTTTTTACAGTCGCTCTACCATAAACCTCTCCATTAATTGTAAATACTGGTGCAATGCCACAAGCACCTACACAACGTGTGCTATCTATGGAAAACTTGCCATCAGGAGTTGTTTCTCCTTCTTTAATTTTCAAGCGTCCTTTTAATCTTTCCATTATTTTTTCCGAGCCTTTTACAAAACATGCTGTTCCCAGGCACACAGATATTGCATATTTTCCCTTTGGTTTTAAAGTAAATCTTGAATAAAATGTTATAACACCATATATTTCAGCCATTGGAATTTTTAAATATTCTGAAATTTCCTTTTGTGCAATTTGTGGAATATATCCATATTTTACTTGTATATCATTTAAAATTGGAATTAAATTATCTTTTTCCTGAGTATATACTTCTAATATTTTTTTTACTTCTTTTTTTAGTTTTTGCTCCATACAAGAACAACTTTGTTCTTTCTTCTCCGGCATAAAATTACCTCCATTATTCAAAGCTAATATCACTATCAATTGGACAAATTTGGATAAATGTTTTTCCATCATTTACTTTTATTTCGTTTCCGTCCATATCTTTATAGATTGTCTGCCCTTTTCTTGAAGTTTTTTGGCATTTTATTGGGATATATTTTCCATTTGTAATATAATATCCGTCCAATGTTCCTATATTGTCTATGGTTTGCCTTCCATAACTATCTATTGATGAATTTTCACATTTTGTTATAATTATGTTTTTAACTTCTACTTCATTTCCTGTGTTCCAGTCTTTTTGCACATTATCTCTTGAATATCTTGTATATGTTTTAGTTTCCTCATTATATTTGTATTCAACTGTATTATATATAGAATATGGGATTGTTACAAAATTTGCCAAATTTGTTATAACCTCTTCTGCACCTTCTGTATTATTTGACTCTTTAGCAGTTTTCTTTATGTCTTCTAGTTCCACTTCTTCTGCAACATAATTTAACACATTTTCATTATTTCTAGTTGTTCTAAATCCTTCTCTTTCAAATATTGTTTCTAAATTCTCGGTTGAAGTAACTGCATTATGTGGGGCATATTTTCCATTATCCCTCCAAAATAGTGTGGCACTTTCATTAATTCCATTAATATCTGTAACCCCTAGAGTTTTTATATCTGACTCAGCTTGTGGACTTTGTCCAAAATGAACATAAATAGCATCATTTTCTAAGGCATAATCTATAAAATAGTGTCTTGCACTCCTTATTGGTCCTATTTTATCTAAATCCTTATTTTGCAAAAGCATCATTAGCCTAGTTTCTCCACCTTCAACAATTATTTCATAAACTAGGTCAGCTTGTTCTAAACCAGCTTGTGGCATTGCATCAATATGATTATCTATCATAACCGCAATTAATCTCTCATCTCCTGCAAATGTTTTTGGCTGTGGTATTTCCTCTTTTTCTTGTTCTTGCAATGCTCCAATGTCATTTCCTTCTGTTCCTGCATTTTTATCTTGCATAAATTTCATCACAAAAAGTACACCTGCTATAATAATTAATATAATTAAAATAGCTATTAATATTTTAATTCCACCTTTTTCGTTTCTCATTTACACTTTTCCTCCCTTGTGTAAAAATTATATAAATTTTATAATTGTATACGCAATTCCATATAAAATAAGTACTGCTACTGTTCCAAAGCACCCACTAAAAATAATCTCTGATAATTTGTGTTCTTTTGCTGCAGCCCTGCTTTCTGCTATTAGAATTGCCATTATTAAAGCTAGCATTAAAATTACAATATTATTTGTAGAAAGCCAAATAATTGCATTTGCTGCAAATGCAATTGTTGTGTGTCCACTTGGCACAAATTTTTCGTTTAGCCCTTTATGTTTATTTGTTCTAGCATAAGCTATTAATGCCAAAATAGCAATAACTGTAATGATTATAACTGTAAAAGCTAGATGTGTTGGTGAATTTGTAACATTTTCAATAAAATTTAGTCCAATGTCTGCAATTTTATCAAAAAACAAAAAGTATGCTACAATTATTGCATTTATTGTTGTAATTACTACTCCACCTGCTGCCACATCTTTTGCTATTTTTGCTTTTGGGTGGTAAACATCCACATATAAATCTACAACTGTTTCAATTGCTGTATTAACCATTTCTGCAAAAAGAATTAAAACAATGGTAAATAAAAAGCATAGAAATTCTGCCCTACTGAGATTAAAAAACAAGCTAATAACAACAACAATAACCGCAATAATTAATTGTTTTTTTATATTGCCCTGAGTTGTAGTTGCATAAATAATCCCATTAAAAGCATTTTTCCATGCATCTGCAAAGTTTTTATTTTTAGTTCTTTTTTCTTCTTGCTTTTCCTTTACTTTAGTTTCTTCTTTATTCTCTAATTTTGCCTTCTCTTTTTTTCTCACTTTTCAACACTCACCTCTCATAATTTAACTTTGACAATACATTTTCTTCTTTCTCTCTCATCTTTACTTTTTCTTCTTCTGCCATGTGGTCATATCCCCTTAAATGATAAAATCCGTGTACTAACATGTATGCAAACTCTCTTTCAAATGAGTGCCCATATTCTTTTGCTTGTTCTTCTACTTTAGGTATGGAGATAATAATGTCTCCTAAAATCTCTTGTAATACTCCATTTTGCAAATTCATCTTCCAACTCTTTAATAAATTATTAGATATAATTTCATCTAATTCTTTTTTTTCAAACATTGGAAAAGATAATACATCTGTTGCTTTATCAATATTTCTATATTTTTTGTTTATTTTTCTAATATTATTTGGAGTTGTTAAAGTAATGCAAACATACATAGAGGTAGGATTTATTTTCTCTACCTCAAAACATTTTTGCATTACTCTTTCAATAATTATTTCATAGTTTTCATTTTTTTCTATGTCTTTAAATACAATTTCTGCTACACTAATCATTTTTTATTCCTTAACTAACTTTTTTCCTTGTTCTTTTAGCTTTTTTAGGTTTAAGTATTTTTTTATAATTTCCTTCTGAAGTGCATATATTTCTTAAATTTTGCATAGCACCTAATTCAACTAGTTTCATCTGATAAAATTGTATAATTTTATAATATTTATTTTTATCTTTGCGTACTTTTTTTAGTTCATTGCGTAAAAATAGAATTTGTTTTTCTTGCAAATAATCAATATAGTTTACATCCTTCTTTTGATTAATTTCTTTAAATTGTTTCCAAAATGCTTTGTATTCTTCCCTTAGTTGTGGTTTGTCCCAATAAATTTTGGTTGCTAATAGTTTTACATTATATTCTTCTATTAAATTAATTAATAGTGAATATGCTTTTTCTTGTTTTCTTGTTACTCTTGTATCTACAATAAGACTTCTTGCATCATCTAGTAGTTTTTCATAACATTGTTCTGCAACAATTAGAGGCAAACTATGTGTAAATAATTTTCTGCTAAGTGATAATAGTACCATATTTTTTTCTATATTATCATTTTGGTCTAGTTTTCCGACTGTAAATTTTTCAAAATTATTATATTCTTCCACAATTTCTTTATATACCTTATTTTCAGGCTCTTGTTCCATTTTTAAAGGCAATATATTTTCTATATAATCTTCTAATGTAGAAAATATTTTATTATATATCTCATCTTTTGCACCTGGTGTTAGGTGGTCTGCAAGTTTTATAGAATAGTGCTTTAAAAGACCTTTGTATAGGCTTTCCATTTGTGTAGCATATAAAACCTTATATTTTTCTGATAATGCAGGCTTATTTATTTCATCAACTGTTTCATAATCTAAATTTAATAAATACATTTGCTTTTTATATTTATATTCTAAATATTCAGTTTCTTTTAAATGAACAATTGAATAATATTGTGATAAAGCATTTTTTTCAAAATCTGTTGCTGCATCATTTTTTACTTTTTTATATATAGAATCCATAATGTATTTATCAATGGATTCTAAATAAAGAGCATAAACATCTTCAAATTTTTTAGTAATTTGCTCTTGCTTTGTTTGGCTTTCTATGCTGTCTATTTGCCTATACTGTTCAAAAGCTTTTAATGCATTATTTCTTTTAATTGAAATTAGCATTCCATTAATTCCTATTCTTGTTGGAATTAATAGTTTTGTAATAGTATTACTAATTTTTGAGAAAAATGTTTTCTCTTGATATACTCTCAAACTTCTTTCTTCCATGGCAACCTTCCCTTTCAAAATACAATTTTTTCTTTTGTCCCAATGCTTTCAAGTACTTCGTAGATTACCTCCACTTCCACATATTCTTCTGCAACTTTTTCTTCTACTTGCTTATTTAATATGAATTCTTTGTCTTGTATTTGTTCATCTAGTTTTTTCGTAGCTTCGTTTTCTGCCATTTGTTTTGCTTCTTCTAAAGAATAAATTATGTTTTCATTTTTATATTCTTTATATGTAGTTTTATTTATTTCAATTGGCAAATAAAAATTGGAAAATAATCTTAATTTTTTATTCTCTTCTATTGTATCATAATTTTCAAATTTTGAAACCCTTTTTGATAAATTTATTTGAAAATTATTTATCTTTACGGAATATTTATTTTCAATCTCCCCAGTTTCGACTTTTTTTACTTGATTTAACGGTACTTCTACTTTTTCAGAATATTTAACTTTTGCCTTAACTTCGCCGTTTGCATGCACATAACGTATACCTGTGTATTTTCCTTCTAGCCATCCTGCTACTAGTATGCTGCCTTTTGTTACACTGTCTCCTTCTTTTACTACGGGTGTGCCATTTTGCGCAGATATTTTTACAATTGTTCCATCTTTTGTTGCAATAATATTACAATATTCATCTTCTGGAATCATTTCTGGTTTTAAATCTGCCTCAACTATTTTCACAGTTGCACTAGTTCCTTCTATTTCTATTCCAACCCATGCAATGTCATCTCTTTCAAGCCTAATTTTATCTATAATTTCTTTTGTACTTAACCCAATTTTAGATGTTCCTACCTTAAAATCATTTTCAGCAAGCAAGTTTTCAATTTCTTCCTTATTAATTCTATTTGTCCCAGTAATTTCTATATTCCAAATAAAATTAGATAAAACTCCAATTCCAATTAAAACAAGCAAAAATAAAAGAAGAAATATCTTTCTTTTTTTATAACGATTAAAGAAAAATGGAATTCCTTCTTTTTTACAAATTTTTATTCTACATTTTGTTTTTTTGGCTATATCTTTTAATTTTTTAAAATCAGAAATACTTACATTTGTATTTATAATACCACTATTTATCTTTTTTAAATTCCACAAAAATATCTTTTTAGTGTTACACAAGTTTATAAAGCGCTCTGTAAAATATCCTTCAATTTCTATTGTTACATATCCTAAAATATATCCCATTAATATCTTAAAATACATGTTCATACTCCCTTTCACTCAAGTTATTCATCTTCAATACTCTCAAAATCAATGCTGTCTATTTTACCTGTAATTAATAAATCATCAGATGTCATTTCTTTTAAATCAAGCTCAAATCCATTAATGTTTAAAATTCCAATTTCTGTACTTAATTTTATATAAAAATCTTGATATTCCAAAATAGTTTTATAATTCTCTATAAGTATTTGTTCAAAGCCAGTTATTGTAACCTTGGGAATATTATTAGAAACCTCTTGTGGTATTTCTAATAAATTATTAATTTTATTCTGAGCAACCTTTTTTCTTGGTTTTCGCATAAATTCACACTTCTTTCTAATAACTATCTTTCATACTGGTCTAGGCTTCTAAATTCATATCCCATATTTCTTATTTCTTTAATACATTTGTCTAAAATATTACAATTATCTTTTGAAGTACCATGTAATAAAATAACTGCCCCATTGTGAATATTATCTAAAATCTTTTTAGTGCCATATTCTTCTCTCCCTTGCTTATTTTCATCCCAGTCATCATATGCAAATGACCACATTACAGTTTTATAACCTAATGTATTTGTAAATTCTACAGTTCTTTCACTATATTCCCCTTTTGGTGGTCTAATATAATGCATCTCATAGCCAAATTTTTCATATACCGCTTTATGTAAATCCATTACCTCTTTTTGTATTTCTTCGTTTGTTATATCTGGCATACTTTTATGGTTTACAGTATGATTTCCTACAATATGTCCCTCATCAATCATCCTTTTTACTAATTCTGGCTCTGTATTAATATAATGCCCTGTTAAAAAAAATGCAGCTGGCACTTCGTTTTCCTTTAAAACATTTAATATTTTTTCTGTATAACCTGCTTCATACCCATTATCAAATGTCAAATAAACATATGGAAGTTCTGGGTTCCCTATGCATATTCCATCATATTTATTTATAATCCTTTTATTTTCTTCACCAACATCTGGTTGTTCGTGGTTTTTTCCCCTTTTTATTCCCCACTCAATTTTTTTGTTGCTTAGTGAGCTGGTCGAACTTGCTTCAATGGTTTGCTGTTTTTCACTAAATTGTGCAAGTGAAAATACTAATACACAAATTAAAACCACACCCCAAATAATCCCTAGTATTTTTTTACTCATATTTTCAAAACCTCTTATACATATTTTTATTTAATTTTATGAAATATTTTTTTAATTATTACTCTTGACATTGCTTTTCTTTTAGAATATATTTATATTATAATTGGAAAAAAATGGGTAATTATGTCATATTTTGTCGAAGCTGGCGCCTAGCCAGTATCTAAGCATACAGCTCACGCAGGAGGAGATTTTATGTTGGATTTTGTAATATGTGATGATAATAAAAGTGCACTTTTAAAATTAGAAAAAATGTTAGATGCTGTTTTTATTAACCATAAATACGATGCACAAGTCTTACTAAGTACAACTAATCCTGAAGAACTAGTAAACTATGTTAAAAGACATAGTATTAATGTTGCCATTTTAGATATTGATTTTAAATCTAAAATTTCTGGACTAGACTTAGCTAATATAATTCGTAAAAAAGATAAAAATGTTTATATCATTTTTACTACTGCACATTTAGAATATGGTTTAATGGCTTATAAATATAAAACTTTTGACTATTTGCCTAAACCAATTACTTTGGAGAGATTAGAAGATACAATTATAAGATTATTCGAAGATATATCTGGTACTGCTTCTAAATTTATAAGATTAGATAATAATAAAACTATTATTAAAGAAGATAGTATTCAATATATACAAAAAGACGGTGTAAAAGTTATTTTTCATACTGATACAAGAGATTATGAAGTTTATAGTTCTTTTAAAAGAATTTTACCTAAATTATCAGGTCAGTTTTTTCAATGTCACAAGTCTTATATAGTTAATTTAGAAAAAATATCAGATGTAGATACATTAAATAATGTAATATTATTAGATGGTAATTCTAAATGTTACATAGGACCTAAATATAAGAATAAATTTATGGAGGTATTTAATGATGGAAATTTTACAGACAGTTTGGACAGCTTTAACGACTGAAAATGAAAATTTAATTAGAATTTTATTTGTTCCACTTTCATTTGTGGATGCTTTAGTTAATATGCTATTATTTAGCACAATTTTAAATATATCATCTAGTAGAAAAAGAAAAATTATATATATTATGGCAACAGGTTTACTTGCTGTAATTAGAAGAACATTTATACCAGACCCATATGGTACTCTTATCAATTTAATAGTTGGGTTTATTTTAATTAAATTTATTTTAAAAACTACTTGGTTAAAATCTTTAGTTGCTGAATTTATTGCAGTAGCTATTAGTAGCATCTTAGAATTATTTATATATAGATTTTGCTTAATTGTATTTCAAGCTTCTTACACACAAATGATGAGTGCACCACTTTATAGAATTTTATCAATTGTTTGTATTTATCTAATCATATATTTATTTTACAGAATTATTAAATATTTTAAATTTCATATTGATTTAAATAATATGACAAAAAAGAATAAGGTATTGTTTTTTATTACAATCATATTGGGAATTCTTGCAATAGGTAGCCAAATTTATATTATGTCTTTTTATAGTGATAAAATGCCATTATCAATTACCATACTTAGCATACTAAGTTTGCTAACTTATTTTATACTAAGCTTATATAGTTTATTCAGTACAAATAAATTAAATACTACAGCTCAAAATTTAGAAGAAGCACAATTATATAATAAAACTCTAACTTTATTACATGATAGTATGAGGGGCTTTAAACATGATTTTCATAATATTGTGCAAAGTATTGGTGGTTATATAGATACAGGTGATATGTCAGGACTTAAAATATACTACACTCAATTATTAAAAGATTGTAATAGAGTAAATAACTTAACCACACTAAATCCAAGTATTATAAATAATCCTGCAATCTATAATGTTATGGCAGATAAATATCATAAAGCAGACGAAATTGATGTTCAAATTAACTTAGGTGTTTTTATAGATTTAAATGAAATTGAAAAACACATGAAAATTTATGAATTTACCAGGATTTTAGGAATACTTATGGATAATGCAATTGAAGCTGCATCAGACTGTGAAAATAAGTCAATACATGTTAGCTTTAGAAAAGAAGAAAATCGTAGCCGTTTTGTAATGGTTATTGAAAATACATATGCAAATAAAGATATTGATATTAATAGAATTTTTGATAAAGACTTTTCTACTAAATCTAAGAAAACCAATAGTGGACTAGGACTATGGGAAATTAGACAAATTTTAAAGAAAAATAATAACTTAGATTTATATACTACTAAGAACCAAGAATATTTTATACAAGAGTTTTCTATATATTATTAGCTAGAAGTTAGAGGTTAGAAATTAGATTTTGGAACTTGGAAGTTATATAAAGAATAGAGCCATTTATCTCAGGCTCTATTCTTTATTGTCGATTTTATGTTTTAAGGAAATATTATATTTTTTATTTGAACTAATCTTTTTTTATTAATGATGCTGGCATCTTTGGTTGATGTAAAAGTCCCCAAACGATGCATGCACTATTAGTTGATTTAGCATATTTTTCAGCTACTTTTGCCAAAAATTTTAACATTTGTACTCCTCCTTATACTTATTTTTCAAAATTGTATATAACAAGCATTGCCGGCTAATGCCCATTACCAAAACCATTAAAAACTTTCTTCTGCATAAACTTCATACCCATGCTTATTTTTAGTCAATTTATATGAAATTGGCAGAATAGTTAAATTTTGTAAAAATATTCCATATATTAGCATCCAGCTTATAATTTTATCTAGAATTAGCACACTAATTACTAATAAAACTATTAATGCTATATATGCTTTTACTTTTTTAGATTTTCTTTCTTTTTTACTCAAAATAGGTATATTTTCGGTATCTGCTGGTGCATATTTAGTAATTAATATTATACTTAAAATACCTATTAATATAACAGAGATGTACATAATATAATTTTGCGGAATATCAATAAATTTTGCTAATAATATTGGTACTAGATATAAAATGCAAGTTGTAAACATACAACCCAAATGTGTTTTTAAATGGAATCCTCCTGTAAAACTACGATATGGTGCTAATAGAAAAAATAAAATCAATGTATACCATCCGATTTGTAATGTAAAACCTATAATAAATAGAATTACAATTTTAGGAAGTTCACCGAATATTAATTTTACCCCAAAATTGATTATAAGTTCCTTTTCCTCATCTATGTTTTCTACATTTTCTTTTATTTTACTTGTTAGAAAATCACAAAACTTATCAATCATTTTTCTTCCTCAAAATTAAATGTTGAGTTTATTTTATATTTCAAAAATGATTTATATAAATTTTATATATAAAAACCTTAATTTTTTTATCGAAAAATGTCGTTTTTTGTTTTATATAAGTTTTTGGAATTTTCGTAAAATTTAGTAAATAATTACCTCCAGAATATATTTATATGCAATTTTCCAAAATTTTCCAACTGCCTATTTTAGAAGGAATTGACTTAAAAACTAACTTCTCATTTGTAATAGGATGATAAAATTTTAATTCATATGCCCATAACACAATTTGTTTTCCATGTCCTCTACCACCATATTTCTGGTCACCATATATGCTATGGTTTCTACTAGATAATTGCACTCTTATTTGGTGGTGCCTTCCTGTATGCAAGTTTATTTTTAGAACAGATAAATTTAGTTCTTCACTATATTTTAATACTTCATAATCTAATACTGCTAATTTACTGTTTTTAGTGCCTTCTGGTACCACTTTGCTCATATTATTTCTTTCATCTTTGTACATGTAATCTTCTAGAGTTCCCGCTTCTTGCTCCATTTTTCCATTTACTATTGCAAGATAAGTTTTTTCAAATTGTTTTTCTCTTACTTGATTGCTAAGTCTGGAAGCTGCTTTTGAAGTTTTTGCAAATACCATTACTCCACCAACTGGTCTATCAAGCCTATGCACTAGCCCTAAATAGACATTTCCTGGTTTACTGTATTTTTCTTTTAAATATTCTTTTATAATTGTAAGCATATCAATATCACCAGTTTTATCTGCTTGTGATGGTATGTTTACTGGTTTTTCTACTACTATTATATGGTTATCTTCAAAAATTATTTTTAACTTTTCCATTTTTGCTCCTTTTTTATAACATATATTATTTTATTCTTTTCTAAAAGCCAATAGTATATATATTTTCCAAGCGAGTTAAGGTGGGGACCGGCAAGCTAGAAACCGTTGAAGGATTGCACGGATACCAATTAAATTTATGAGATGCAATCCGATTACGGTTTCTTCGCAGTTGGGGCGAGCAGGAAAATATATATACTATTGGCTTAGTAAGGAAATTTAAAATCAAATAATTTTAGTCTTCCCAGCGCGCATAAATTCCACAAGGTAAAATTAATTTAGAATCAGTCATTGGCAAGCCAATCTCCCCATGTGAAAAATTGCCACCTTTCTTTATATTTAATCTCAATAAATTTTCTAAAACTATACTAGAAATACCAGTTGTATATGAATTTATTAAAAAGAATAATGGTTTTTCGGAAAGTACTTTACTACATAAGCTTATTAAATCTGGTAAATTTTCTTCAAATTTCCATACTTCACCATTTGTTCCCCTTCCATATGAAGGTGGATCCATAATAATTGCATCATAAGTGTTACCTCTGCGAATTTCACGGCTTACAAATTTAACTACATCATCTACAATATATCTAACCTTTCTATCTGCTAAGCCAGAAGCAGCCACATTTTCTTTTGCCCATGTTACCATACCTTTTGAACTATCAACATGGCAAACAGAGGCTCCAGCATAGCTACATGCTACGCTGGCACCCCCTGTATACGCAAATAAATTTAGCACTTTTATTGGTCTTCCTGCATTTTGTATTTTTTCTATCATCCAGTCCCAATTAACTGCTTGCTCTGGGAATAAGCCTGTATGCTTAAACCCCATTGGCTTAACTAAAAATGTTAGGTTTTTATAATGTATTTGCCAACTTTCTGGAAGCTTATTTTTGTAATTCCAGGCCCCACCACCGGTAGAACTCCTTATGTACTTAGCATTTGCCTTTTTCCACTTTTCTGGAAATGTCTTTTCTTTCCAAATAATTTGTGGGTCGGGTCTAATTAAGTAAATATTCCCCCATCTTTCTAATTTTTCCCCATTTGTCATGTCTAATATTTCATAATCTTTCCAATTTTTTGCTATTTCCATTTTTTCGTTTCCTTCCTATTATACAGCTGTTAAAATATTAAAAAAATTTGTAAGCAAAACTATATCAATTCCAATAAAAATAATTGCTGAAAATATTGCCATAGTAATTATTTTATGTTTTTTTATTAGTTTTGCAAATCTGCTTGTCCATTTTACCTTCTCAGTCTTTAGTGTGTTATGCACCTCATCATAACGTATTCCAAAAATCATATCTTTTGTATACTCCATAAAACCCCTCCTTATGTTATAAATATATGCGCGTTTTTAAGTTTTATGAATAAAATCGTATAAAAAATTTCGACAAAATCATCTATTTAAATAAACTTTTATTTTTTGTGCTAGATTTAGTGTAATTCCTGGAATTTTAGTAATTTCCTCTAATTTTGCATTTTTAATATTTTCCACACTTCCGAATTCTTTTAGCAATAATTTTTTTCTAGTTTCTCCTATTCCATCTATTTCATCTAGTGCAGATTTTGTAATTTGCTTATCTCTAAGTGACCTATGATATGTAATGGCCTTATCATGTATACAATCTTGAAAATATGTAATGAGTTTCATTAAATCTTCTGATAAAGGGATTTCCTCTCTATTTTCTGTAATCAATGCTCTTGTTCTATGTTTATCATCTTTTACCATACCATAAACAGGAATTCTTAAATTTAGCTCTAAAACAGCTTCTTTACCTGCATGAATTTGTGTAACTCCACCATCTACAAATATAACATCTGGTAAGTTACCAAATGCATTGTCATTTTTTTCAATACTATGTTTTAGCCTTCTATAAATCACCTCATGCATGCATTTAGGGTCATCTTGGTCAAAAACAGTTTTAATCTTAAAATTACGTGATAAATTCTTTTTAACTTCTCCATCTTGTAATACACACATTGATGCTACAATAAATTGTCCTGATGTATTTGATATATCATACCCCTCTATTTTCCTTGGCACTTTTTTTAAGCTTAAAATTTCTTTTAATTCATTAACCGCTTGGTATTTTTCCCTTACCTTGTTTTCAAGTGTTATTTGCGCGTTATTTTCTGCCATTTCAACTAATCTTAGTTTTTCACCCTTTTGTGGTGTTTTTATTTCAACTTTTCTTCCAGCTGTTTTGCTAAGCCAGGTTTCCAATATATCTTTATCTTCAATTTCTTCTCTTAACATTATTTTATTCGGCAAAATCACTTCTGTTAAATAATGTTGTTTTAAAAAGTTAGAAAGAATTTCTTTATCTGTTTCATCTTGCAAACCTTCTAAAAAATAGTGGTGCCTTTCCACCATTTTGCTTCCTCTAATTAAAAATAATTCTATACAAATATGGAAAGGGCTTCTTGCTAGCCCAATTACATCTATATCATGCTCTGATAAATTAGAAACTTTTTGCTTTTCCTCTGTAATCCTTTGGATTGCATACTTTTTATCTCTTAGCATTGCAGCTTTTTCATATTCTAGTTTGTTTGAAGCTTCTTTGATTTCTTCGTCCAATTTTTCAATTACTGCACCTGTTTTTCCTTCTAACAGACTAATAATCTGGTTTATTTGTGCAGAATATTCTTCTTTTGAAATCTTTTTAGCACATGGCGCAGAACATCTTTTTATTTGGTAATTTAAGCAAGGTCTTGTTCTTTCCTTAAATACTTTGCACTGCCTTATTTGGTATCTATTTCGTATGAAATCCAGCATTTCATTGGCAGCACCTACGCTTGGATATGGTCCAAAATATCTTGCTCCATCATTTAAAACTCTTCTAGTTAAAAATATTCTTGGAAAATCTTCCTTTGTTGTTATTTTTATATATGGGTAGGTTTTATCATCTTTTAAAAGCACATTAAATTTTGGCATATTTTCTTTAATTAAATTACACTCTAGTATTAACGCTTCTGTTTCATTATCTGTCACAATATATTCAAAATGGTCTATTAATTCAACCATGTTTTCAATTCTTTTAGTCTTATTATTTTTTCTAAAATATTGCCTTACTCTATTTTTTAAAGAAATAGCCTTTCCAACATATATAATATGGTTATTTTTATCCCTCATAATATATACACCAGGTTTGTTAGGTAGCTTTTTTAGTTCTTCTTCAATGTTAAACATGCTTAATCCTCCCATGTTTCTATTTTACCATAATTGTTTAGCTTTTACAATAACGATAATCTCCACAATTGTATTATTACGTTTGCCATTGCTGTCGCCTTCCTTCCATATGTCAAAAATATTTCTAATATTTTTGACATGGGTTAAGTAGTTGGAAGGCTCTAGAACTACACTTGCTCGGACTGCACTTTCATAATATAATTGTGCACTTATTATACTTTTGTGAACTTAAGAACCGTCCCTAAGTCACCCTATTTAGGGTGACTGGGACCCGTCCCCAATTATGAATTGACACATTTTGTTTTTTATAGTAATATAATATCATTATCTTAAAATAAAGGAGGATATTATGTGTGGAATTGTAGGATACATAGGAAATAAAAAGGCTGTACCTGTATTAATAAATGGATTACTTTCACTTGAATATCGTGGTTATGATTCAGCAGGAATTGCCGTTTTAGAAAATAATGAAATTGTTGTGATGAAAGATAAGGGTAGAGTTGCTAATTTGCAAAATATGGATGAAATTAATAATTTAAATTCTTCTATTGGTATTGCTCATACTAGATGGGCTACACATGGCAAACCTTCAAAAGAAAATGCTCACCCACATACTGATAATAGTGAACAATTTGTTGTTGTACATAATGGAATTATTGAAAATTACAATGAATTAAGAGAATTTTTAACTAAAAAGGGGTATAAATTCTTGTCCCAAACAGATACTGAAGTAATTCCTAATTTAATTCATTATTATTATACAAATGGTATTGATGATGATGATAAATTTTTAAGGGCTGTAAAATCTGCTGTTGATGATTTAAAGGGTAGTTATGCAATAGAAGTTATCTCAAAATTGCATCCAGATAGAATAATTGTTGTAAGAAAAGATAGCCCCCTTGTTATTGGAAAAGGTAATAAGGAAAACTTTATTGCATCAGATATTCCAGCTATTTTATCACATACAAAAGATTTTTATTTATTAGATGATTATGAATATGCTGTTATTTTTAAAGATAGTATAAAGTTTTTTGATAATACTTTAATTGAACATAGCAAAGCTATTAAAAATATTGAGTGGGATGCTACAAGTGCAGAAAAAAATGGTTTTGAAGATTATATGCTAAAAGAAATTTATGAACAACCAAATGCTATTCGCGAGACTGTTGGTTCTAGATTTAGCTTAGGTGAAAAATGTAGTTTTGATGATATTGACATTTCAAAAGAATATCTATCAAATATTGATAAAATCTGGATTATAGCATGTGGAACAGCAATGCATGCAGGTTTAGTTGGAAAAAATGCTATTGAAAAACTTTGTAGAATTCCAACTGAAGTTGATATTGCTTCTGAATTTAGATACCGTGACCCAATTGTTAATGAAAAAACTCTATGTATTTACATTAGTCAATCTGGCGAAACAGCAGATACTATAGCAGCTCTAAAACTTGCTAAATCAAAAGGAGCTAAAACTTTAGCTGTATCAAATGTAATTGGTAGTTCTATTACTAGAGAGGCAGATTATACAATTTATACACATGCAGGACCAGAAATTGCTGTTGCTTCTACAAAAGCATATACTTCGCAGGTGGTTCTAATGGTAATTTTAGCTATGTATTTTGCTGAAATCCTAGAAACTTGTGATGAAAAAACTATTTGTGAGTTAAAATCAGATATTCTTGATTTGCCAACTAAAATTGAAACAGTACTAGATTCTATGGAAAAACTAGAAAAATTTGAAAAAAAAGTATATACAGAACATGACATGTACTTTTTAGGTAGAGGAATAGATTATGATGTTGCACTAGAAGGTTCTTTAAAACTAAAAGAAATCTCATATATTCACTCTGAAGCATATGCTGCAGGTGAGTTAAAACATGGTCCAATTGCTTTGATTGAAAATGGAGTTACTGTTATAGGTATTTTAACAGATCCTGATTTAACTTTAAAATCAATTAGTAATATACAAGAAGTAGTAACAAGAGGAGCTAAGACTTTAATAATTACAAATCAAAACTTAGGAAATGTTACATTTGATTATGTTATTAATTTGCCAGAAACAAATAGTCTTATCTCGCCTATTTTATCAGTTGTACCACTTCAATTATTTGCATATTATATTGCTAAAAACAAGGGTCTTGACGTAGATAAGCCTAGAAATTTGGCAAAATCTGTAACTGTGGAATAATTCACAAAAATATTTTTAAAATAATTAATAAAATAGCGCCGTGGAATACCAAGTATTCCTACTAGTATTGATGTAAATATATTTAGTCCAATATGAAATTGAAAAGCGCTTCCAATTAAATTAATTATAAAAATTAAAAGACCACCAAAAATAGAGTTCATAATTAATTTAAATATAGCTTTAATGGGAATAGCAAACATTTTGCCCATAACCCATAAGGCAATAATACAAATTAAAATAATAATTATTGTAGAAATGTCCAAGTTTTATCACCATACCTTTAATTAATAGTTATGATAAAACTTGGACAAATATAACTCTATCCCACCTGTTTTTTTCTAAAATATAATTCTTCAATCATATCTAACGAAATTCCCCTATTTCTTGCCTTAGTTACCAAAAAATCCAATTTACTTTTATTTGCTTTTATTTCATAGGTATAATAATCAATTAGACCTTCTTCTGCTGTTTCAAAATTCTTTGTAGCTAGTTCCAATTCCTTTTTAGTTTTTAATACACTCATTATCAATTCAACCTTTTTTTCTTCTTCTGTTTTATCAGTAATTACATCTTCTCTTAAGTACCCCTCCATATAAACCACTCCTTACCCGAATATTATTTACATTATACTCTTTTATTTTATTTTTATTCTTAAATCATACTTGCTTTTTTTCAATAAAGTGTTAAAATAGATAACATAATAAAATATTTGTAAGGGGTATGTTATGATTGATATTAAATTTTTAAGAGAAAATCCAGATATTGTAAAAGAAAACATTAAAAAGAAATTCCAAGATTACAAATTAGTATTAGTAGATGAAGTATTGGAATTAGATAAGAAAAACCGTGAAGCTACTCTAAAAGGTGATGAACTACGTAGCAAAAGAAATTCTTTAAGTAGTGAAATTGGTAATTTAATGAGACAAGGAAAAAAAGAAGAAGCAGAAGAGATTAAAAAACAAGTTCAGGAAATTAATATGCAGCTTGAAGAAAACGAAAAACAAGAAGAAAAATATGCTTCTGAAATTAAAGAAAAAATGATGAAAATTCCTAACATAATTCATGATAGTGTTCCAATTGGTGAAGATGATAGCAAAAATGTTGAAATTGAAAAGTTTGGAGAGCCAATTGTTCCTTCATATGAAATTCCTTACCATACAGACATTATGGAAAAATTAGAAGGAATTGATTTAGATAGTGCACGTAGAGTTGCAGGAAATGGTTTTTATTATTTGATGGGTGATATTGCAAGGCTTCACTCTGCAGTACTTGCCTATGCTAGGGATTTTATGATAAATAAAGGATTTACATATTGTGTTCCACCTTTTATGATTCGTAGCAATGTTGTAACAGGTGTTATGAGTTTTGAAGAAATGGATGCAATGATGTATAAAATTGAAGGAGAAGATTTGTATTTA
>CALXUZ010000009.1 GCA_944391825.1 uncultured Clostridia bacterium
GCCAAGTATGGAAGGGATAAACGCTGAAAGCATCTAAGTGTGAAGCCCACCTCAAGATAAGATATCTCATACCGGAAGGTAGTAAGATTCCATGAAGACTACGTGGTAGATAGGTTGGAGGTGTAAGTACAGTAATGTATTAAGCTGACCAATACTAATAAATCGAGGGCTTAACCAAAGTAGAGGTTAGAAATTGGAGTTTAGAGTTTAGAAATTCTAAGAAGTTAGGAACTTAAAAACTTTCTCTATGTAATTTTGAGTGTACTTACACTATACTTTTCTGGTGATAATAACATGGAGGCAATACCTGTTCCCATACCGAACACAGAAGTCAAGCTCCAATGTGCCGAAGATATTTGTGGGTTACCCTGCTGAGAAAATAGGTCGTCGCCAGAGTTTTTTATTGTATAGGAAAAATCGAAGATTTTGACTATACAACAAGGTTAAGTTACCTTGGGCTGTGCATATTCGCGAAGCAAAATACTATAAAAAGCGAAGCCACTTTTTTAATAAAAACTGCTTAAAAAAGAAACTAGAAATTAGATAAAATTTTAATTTGTGGTTTCTTTTTTTGTGATTATATATTATAATATCAACAAATAATCAAAATTATAATAAGTAGGAGAGTGAAAAAATGAGTAAAACCATTTGGAAACCGGGAACATTTATTTATCCACTACCAGTAGTAATGGTATCATGCGGAAATATGGAAAATAGTAACATCATTACTGTAGCTTGGACAGGTATTGTTAATACAGAAAAGCCAATGTGTTATATATCTGTACGTAAAGAAAGATATTCACATAATATTATAAAAAATACAAAAGAATTCGCAATTAATTTAACAACTAAAAGCTTAGCATACGCCACAGATTGGTGTGGTGTAAAAACTGGCGCTAAAGTTGATAAATTTATGGAAATGCATTTAACCAAGGAAAAAGCAAATTTCGTAAAATGTCCTTTAATTAAAGAAAGTCCTGTTTCAATTGAATGTAAAGTAAAAGAAATTAAAGAGATGGGAACCCATGATATGTTTATTGCAGAAGTACTATCAATAGATGCTGATGAAAAATATATAGATGAAAAAGGAGCTTTTGATATTACAAAATGTGATTTAATTTCATATGCTAATGGAAAATATTTTACATTAGGCAAACAAATTGGAAAATTTGGATATTCTGTACAGAAAAAGAAAAGTAAAAGGAAAAATATTTAAAATTAATCAAATATTTTAGGAACTTAAGCCAAAATAGTTGACATATTAACAAAAAAATGATACAATAAACAAGCGTATGTGAGAAACATACGCTTAAAAAAATGAAAAAATTTAAAAGCAAAAATAAATTAGTTGGAGGTGTTTAAAATGGCTTCAAAAGGAGCAAGAGAACCAATTACATTAGAATGTACAGAATGTAAAAGAAGAAACTACATGACAGAAAAAAATAAGAAAAATAATACTGAAAGACTAGAGGTTGTAAAGTATTGTAAATTCTGCAAAAAACGTACAACACACAAAGAAACAAAATAAAGCCTTTTAAGGGGGAAATTTAAATGCCTAAAGATGTAACCAAAAAAGAAAAGAAAGAAAAAAAACACTTTTTTAGAGATTTTAAAGCAGAATTAAAAAAAGTAATTTGGCCAACACCAAAGCAACTAGCTAATAATACTGTTGCAGTTATTACTATTGTGTTAATTACTGCTATCATAGTATTTGTATTAGACCTAATTTTTGAAACACTAAATACATATGGTGTGAATAAATTAAGAGAAGCTGTTGAAAGTCATACTGAACAAACAGAAGATACTAATACAAATCAAGAAGCAGAAAATGCAGTAAATAATATTCTAAATGAAGAAGATACCACAAACACAAGTAATACAGAAAATGAATAGGAGGCTGATATAATGTCTCAAGAAAAAGATTTAACACCAAGATGGTATGTAGTTCATACATATTCAGGTTATGAAAATAAAGTAAAAACAGACTTGGAAAAAACCATAAAAAATAGGGAACTAGAAGATTACTTCTTTGATATAATTGTTCCAATGGAAGAACAAATTGAAATTAAAGAGGGACAAAGAAAAACTAACCTTAAAAAAGTCTTTCCAGGATATGTTTTAATAAAAATGATTGTAACTGAAAAAACATGGTATATTGTTAGAAATACAAGAGGTGTTACAGGATTTGTTGGTTCTGGAACAGACCCTATTCCATTAACAGACGAAGAAATAAGGAAGATGGGATTTGAGCAATTAGCAGTTAAAGTAGATTACAATGTAAATGATTCTGTAAAAATAATAAATGGACCATTTACTGATTACACTGGAACAGTAGTAGAAATAAATCAGGAAAAACATAAGGTAAAAGTTTTAATATCTATGTTTGGAAGGGAAACACCAGTGGAATTAGAATTTTCACAAATTGTTTTAAATTAAATAAGAATTAACATAGAACTAGAAGAAAGAAGTAGTAATTAGGATTTCTAATACCTAACTTCCAACCTCGAACTTCTAAATTAAAAAGGAGGTGCTGTAAATGGCAGAAAAAGAAATTGGCAGTGTAGTAAAACTACAAATTCCAGCAGGAAAGGCAAGTCCAGCTCCACCAGTAGGACCAGCATTAGGTGCTGCAGGTGTTAATATTATGGATTTCGTAAAACAATTCAATGATAGAACTGCACAAATGGGAAACACAGTTATTCCAGTAGTAATTACAGTTTATAAAGATAAATCATTTGAATTTATTACCAAAGAACCACCTATGGCAGTTTTAATTAAGCAATCTGCAAAAATAGAAAAAGGTTCTGGAAAACCAAATAGAGATAAAGTTGCAAAACTAACAAAAGCTCAAGTAGAGGAAATTGCTAAAAAGAAAATGCCAGACTTAAATGCTGCATCATTAGAATCTGCAATGAGCATGGTAGCAGGAACTGCAAGATCTATGGGTATTACCGTAGAAGAATAATTATTTTAAATATTGGGAGAAGGTAAAATATATCTTCGTTAAAACCAAAGGAGGTAAAAAAATGAAAAGAGGAAAGAGATATCAAGAAGCGGCAAAGCTAGTTGATTCAAAAAAATTGTATAGTGCAAAAGAAGCACTAGAAACAATTGAAAAAATGCCTAAAACAAAGTTTGATGAAACAGTAGAATTACATGTGAAATTAGGTGTTGATTCAAAACAAGCTGACCAACAAGTAAGAGGTACTACAGTACTTCCAAATGGCACAGGTAAAACACAAAGAGTATTAGTATTTGCTAAAGGACCAAAAGCAGAAGAAGCAACAAAAGCTGGAGCTGATTTTGTCGGAGCAGAAGAACTAATTCCAAAAATTGAGAAAGAAAACTGGTTTGATTATGACGTAATCGTAGCAACTCCAGACATGATGGGCGTTGTAGGTAGACTAGGTAAAGTATTAGGACCAAAAGGCTTAATGCCAAACCCTAAATCTGGAACAGTAACAATGGATGTTACAAAAGCTATTCAAGAAATTAAATCTGGTAAAGTTGAATATAGATTGGATAAAAGCAACATTATTCACTTAGGATTTGGAAAAGTTTCATTTGGCGTAGATAAATTACTAGAAAACTATGAAACAATTATGGCAGCTATAATCAAAGCAAAACCAGTAGCTGCAAAAGGTCAATACATTAAAAGTGTAGCGATTACAACAACAATGGGACCAAGCATGTATATTGATCAAAAATAAATAATTAACCTAAGAAAGTAAGCAAAAAAGTAAGTCTTACCGAGGTAAAGAAAAAATGAGCGGATTTAAACATCCAATTAATCTTACCTTGGAGAAGGCGTGATTAATTGGATGTTTTGTATTACTTAGGTGGATATTTAAATATATTTGGGAGGTGAAAAAATGGCAAGTGATAACATTTTAAAACAAAAGCAAGAAGAAGTAAGCAAACTAGCTGAAAAACTAAAAGAAGCAAAAGTAATTCTTTTAACAGATTACAGAGGAATTAATGTTGAAGATGTAACAAAACTAAGAGCTGAATTAAGAGGCGTAAATACTGAATACAAAGTTATTAAAAACAACATTATAAAAAGAGCATTAGATGCAAATGGAGAAAATGGTTTAGATGACTTACTAGAAGGACCTACTGCACTAATTATAGGTACAGAAGATTACCTAGAACCATCAAAAATCATATACAATTTCTCTAAAAATAATGATTTCTACAAAATTAAAGGTGGAATCATAGATGGAAAAGTAATGACAGCTGAAGAAATTATAACTTTAGCAAAACTACCATCAAGACAAGAGCTTATGGCAAAATTGGCTGGAGCTTTACTTGGAAATATTACAAAGTTGGCTGTTGCATTGGATGCAGTTAAGGCTCAAAAGGAAAACGCTTAAACGAATTATATGCCTAAAACTATTGTTAGAAGCAATAAGCGCTTCTAAAATTTAAAAATAAAAAAAGAAAGAGGAGGTCATTTAAAATGGCAAAAATTGATGAATTATTAGAAACTATCGACACTTTAACAGTTGTTGAATTAGCAGATTTAGTAAAAGGAATTGAAGAAAAATATGGAGTATCTGCAGCTGCAGTTGCAGCACCAGTAGCTGGTGGAGCAGCAGGAGCAGCAGCTGAAGAAAAATCAGAATTTAATGTAGTATTAAAAGAAGTAGGAGCAAACAAAATTCAAGTAATCAAAGTAGTTAGAGATGCTACAGGATTAGGATTAAAAGAAGCTAAAGATTTAGTAGATGGAGCTCCAAAAACAGTTAAAGAAAATGTAAAGAAAGAAGAAGCTGAAGAATTAAAAGCTAAATTCGAAGAAGCAGGAGCAACAATTGAACTACAATAATTGAATTAATAGTCAAATATATCTGGCGCTCGTTTGAGCGCCATTTTAGGCTCTTTCAAACAAAACTTCAAACAAACATTGACTTTATCAAATATAAGTTATAAAATATCTAGGAAAACATATATTGATATCAAAGTGAGGAGAAAACAATGGTTATATTATTAGATGCCATGGGTGGGGATAATGCCCCAGATGCAAACATCAAAGGAGCAGTAAAAGCAATAGATCAAATTGAAGCAGAGGTAGTGTTAATTGGAAATGAGGATATAATTAACAAAAAAATCAAAGAATTTTATGGAAAAGATAGTGTTTCGGATATATCACCAAGACTAAAAATTCATAATACAACAGAAACAATAGAAATGGAAGATATTCCAACACATGCAATAAAAAACAAAAAAGATTCTTCAATGGTAGTTGGTTTTAACATGCTAAAAGAAGGAAAAGGTGATGTTTTTATATCTGCCGGAAATTCAGGTGCATTATTAACTGGTGCTACATTACTTGTTGGCAGAATTAAGGGAGTAGATAGGCCAGCATTAGCAGGAATTCTACCTTCATATAAAAGTAGACTTGTGCTTATGGATTGTGGTGCAAATACAAACTGCAAACCAATTAATTTACTACAATTTGCACAAATGGCAAGCATTTACCTAGAAACTACAATTGGTGTAAAAAATCCAAAAGTAGGATTACTAAACATTGGTACAGAGGAAACAAAGGGAAATGAACTAATGAAAGAATCTTACCAATTATTAAAAACAAGAGCACAAGAATTAAATATCAATTTTATAGGTAATGTGGAAGGAAGGGATGCCTTTACAGGAAATGTAGATATTGTTGTAACAGATGGATTTACAGGAAATATATTCTTAAAAGCAATTGAAGGTTTGGGAAAATTTGTTAAAAGGACATTATCAGAAAGTTTAAAGAGAAATTTACTTTCTAAAATAGCAGCAATTCCAAGCTTACCAGCAATTAATAGATTTGCAAAAACAGTAGATTATAAAGAATATGGTGGAGCATTGTTTTTGGGAGTAAAAAAACCTGTTGTAAAAGCACATGGCAGTAGTGATGAAAAACTATTTGAATTTACTATTAAGCAAGCAGAACAATTTGTAAAAAATAAAGCAGTAGAAAAATTAACAGAAGAATTTTCAAAACAAAGGGAGCAAGCTGAGCAGGAAACAAAAACTATGCAAATTTAAAAATATTTAATAAAAAATCCTTGACAATTGTTTGAACATGTATTATTGTTAGATAAACAAGTAATGGCAAAATAAAAGGAGGTGAACTTGAATGAGTTCAGAAGAAGTTTTTGAAAAGATAAAAGGAATCATTGTAGAGCAATTAGGTGTACCAGAAGCATCTGTTACAATGGAAGCGTCTTTTATAGATGATTTAAGCGCTGATTCTTTAGATATTGTTGAATTAATTATGGCAATAGAAGAAGCTTTTGATATTGAAATTCCAGACACTGATGCTGAAAAAGTAGTTACTGTTGCTAATGTTGTTGATTATGTAAAAGAGCATGTTGCTTAATTCTAAATAAAAAGGGGAAAGGTATATTTTAAAAACCTTTCTTTTTTTCGTTAAGTTGCAATTTTACTGTAATTGTAGTAAAATTAAGAAGTATGAAAGGAGGGAAAAAGATGAACACAGAAAAGCTAGAAAAAAGTATAGGATATATTTTTAAAGATAAAGAATTACTTAAAAGAGCTTTTACACATACTTCATATTCATATGAGCACCATACTGAGAGTAATGAAAAATTGGAGTTTCTAGGAGATAGCATTTTAGAGTTTGTGTCTAGTAAATATATCTACAACAATTATCCAAATTTAAAAGAAGGAGAAATGACTAAAGTGAGGGCAGAAGTTGTGTGTGAGGATAGTTTGTATATAGTTGCAAGTAGGCATCATTTTAGTGATTTCTTGTACCTAGGGAAAAGTGAGGAACTTAGCAGTGGCAGAACAAAGCCTGCTATTTTGGCAGATAGTGTTGAAGCATTAATTGCTGCAATGTATTTTGATGGTGGACTAGCAGAAGCGGAAAGATTTATTATTGAAAACTTAAAAGATGCAATAAAAGTATCTAGCCAAAACGTTGGTATGAAGGACCACAAAACTATATTACAAGAAAAGTTGCAAGAACATGGAAGTGTTAATATAAATTATGAAATTATTAAAACTATTGGACCAGACCATGATAAAATATTTATTGTAGAAGTTTCTTGCAATGGCAAAAAATTAGCAAAAGGGGAAGGAAAAACAAAAAAACAGGCAGAAATGCAAGCTGCACAAAAGGCATTAGAAAAAATGGAATAAAAGGAGAAAAAACGTGAAAAAGGAATACATTATACCAATTTTTGTACCACATTTGGGTTGCCCACATAAATGTACTTTTTGTGACCAAAAAAAGATTAGTGGAGTGCAAAAACAAGTAACCGCAAAAGATGTAGAAGAAACCATAGAATATTACTTAAAAAACTTTAAGGATAACTCAAAATATGTGGAAGTAGCTTTTTTTGGCGGGAGTTTTACAGCAATAGATGAAAAAATTCAAAATGCTTTACTAGAAGCTGCAAATAGATATATTGACCAGGGAAAAGTGAATAGTATACGAATTTCCACTAGACCTGATTATATAGATAAAAATATTTTGAAAAGACTAAAAAAATACAATGTAAAAACTATAGAATTAGGAGTACAATCAACAAACGACTATATATTATCGAGATGCCAAAGAGGACATACATTTGCAGATGTTAAAAAGGCATCAAAATTAATTCGTTGGCATGGTTTTACATTAGGTCATCAAATGATGGTGGGGCTTCCAGAAAGCACAGAACTAGATGAAATAAATACAGCCAAAGATTTAATAAAACTAAAACCAAAAATAGTTAGAATTTATCCAGTTTTAGTTATAAAGGGCACTGAGCTAGAAGAAGAATACAACAATGGAGAATACATGGCACTAACTGTGGAACAGGCAGTAGAACGCTCAAAAGAGGCTATGAAGTTATTTAACAAGGCAAATGTAGAAGTAATAAGGCTTGGACTTCAAAATACAGAAGAAATATCAGACCCAACCACAGATAAAAGCCAAGTTGTTGCAGGTCCATATCACCCAGCATTTAGGCAACTTGTAGAAGGTAGTATGTGGTATGATGAAATTGTAAATGAGATAAAAAAATTTAATACAAAAGTAATGAAGGTAAAAATTATTGCAAATCCAGAAAATATAAACAATATTATTGGACATAAAAAGGAGAATATCATAAAGCTAAAAGAAACATATGAAGTGGATGTAATAGTTGAGCCAGATGAACAAATAAAAAAAGGAAAATTTAAAATAGAAATTGAGAAAACATATGAGGATATATTAAAAGAGAATTTAGAATTAAAAGAAAGAGCACTAAAAAAATAAAACAATGTATAAAATCACTTGTTATTACCAATAATTGTAATAATAGGTGATTTTTATGGATTATATAAAAACAAAAGGAATATTAACTTTTAGAAGACATTTATTAGATTTATTTTACCTAACATTAGGGTGTTTTATAATGGCGGTTGGAACTTCACTATTTTTACTTCCAAATCAATTATCATCAGGTGGATTTTCAGGTATTGCCACAATTATATATTATTTATTTGGATTTCCGCTTGGAACAGTAATTTTAGCTTTAAATGTTCCTTTTTTGATATGGGCATTCTTTAAGTTAGGAAAAGAATTACTAATAAAATCAATTTTAGGAACAGTTATATTATCAATATTTATAGACCTTTTAGACCAGATACCAGTATTAACTGAAGATAGATTTTTGGCATGTATTTATGGTGGAGTATGCATTGGGCTAGGTTTGGCATTAGTCTTAAAAGCTGGATCTTCAACAGGTGGAACAGATTTAATTACTTACATTGCAAAAGCATATAAGCCACATGTTAGAACAAGCAATGTAATGGTAATTATTGATATAATAATTGTAACATTAAATGTATTTTTCTTTAAACAAGTGGAAATAGGCTTGTATTCTGCAATAAGTATCTACCTTATGGGAAAAATGATAGACATTGTTTTTGAAGGTGTAAACTTTACAAAAATGATGTTTATTGTATCCAAAAATTACAAAGAAATAGCAGAAGAAGTTGGAAATAAATTAGGCAGAGGTAGCACTGGAATTTATGCAAAAGGTATGTATACAAGAGAAAAAAGGATGATGCTATTATGTGTTGGTGCAAGAGGTGAAATTGCAAAAATAAAGCAAATTGCAACAGAGCTTGACCCGAAAGCATTTATAATTATTGCAAATGCAAGAGAAACTTGGGGCAAGGGCTTTAAAAGAGATTAAAAATTTATAATAAAACAATTGAAAGTGCTATGGTAATTTGATAAAATAAATATTGAATTCTAGAAAAGGTAAAAGAAAAATGAAAGAACAATATTATCAAATACCAAAAATAGATACTTTTTGCTTAGAGCACATTTTTGAATGTGGTCAATGTTTTAGATGGAATAAGGAAAAAGATGGCAGTTATACTGGTGTCTTTAAAAACAATGTTTTAAATGTAAAAGAAGAGAATAATAAAATCATATTTCATGGCGTATGTCAGGGAAATATAAAAGAAATTGTAACAGAATATTTTGATTTAAATAGAAATTATGAAGAAATGCAAAAAAAACTTAGTACAATAGATGAAAATGTAAAAAAAAGCATTTTATATGGCAGAGGAATTAGGCTTTTAAATCAAGAACTATGGGAAACAATTATATCATTTATAATCTCAGCAAATAACAATATTCCAAGAATTAAAGGAATTATTGAAAGAATATCAAAACAATATGGCAAACTAATAAAATGGAATAATAAAGAATATTATACTTTTCCAACTGCACAAGAATTATCAAAAGCTACAGTAGAAGATTTAAGAAAGCTTGGACTAGGCTTTAGGGATAAAAGAGTATATGAGACTACAAAAATTATTTTAACTGAGCAAGTGAATTTGGATAAATTAAAGCAAGAAGATACTGAGAAGGTAAGAGATACATTGCTAACATTACCAGGAGTAGGACCTAAAGTTGCAGATTGCATTTTGCTATTTTCCACTCTAAAAAGACTAGAAGTTTTTCCAATAGATGTGTGGGTAAGGAGAGTAATGAATGAACTATATATTCATAACCCTAAAGAAGAAAAAGTAAATAAAAAAGAAATAGAAAAGTTAGCAAAACAAAAATATGGAAATTTAGCAGGAATAGCACAGCAATATTTATTTTACTGGAAGCGAGAGGCTTAAAAGAAAGGAGAAAAACATGGGGCTTAAGATTATTTATGGAACAGCAGGAACAGGAAAAAGTACATATATATTTAAAGAAATACAAGAAAAATTAAATAATAATTATGTAGAAACAAATTCTGATAAAAAAGAAGTTCAAAATATAAAAATAATCACCCCAGAACAGTTTTCTTTTACAGCAGAAAAAAAGTTATTAGACTTTGCGCCAAGCAGTAGTGTGCTTACAGCAGAGGTTATAACATTTAACCGTATGGTATACCGCATTTTGACAGAAGTTGGTGGAAAAACCAAAAAACGCTTATCAAGTAGTGGAAGGGCAATGCTACTTGATGATATTTTGCTATCACAAAAAGAAGATTTTACCTTTTTAGGCAAAACAGATGAAAATGTGGAAATGATAGCAACACAGTTAACAGAACTTAAAAAACATAATGTTACAATTGATAGCTTAAAAGAAAGTGCAGAAAATATTGAAGATACATATTTGAAGAAAAAGCTAGAAGATATTTACAAGATATATGAAACATATACAAATAGGATTAAGGAAAAATATATTGATGAAAATGATGGTTTAACAATACTTACAGAAAAACTTGATAATTCTGAGCAATTTAAAAATTGTGATATTTACTTGGACGAGTTTGTGGGCTTTACAGCGCAAGAATATGAGGTACTAAGAAAATTATTAAAATATTCTAAAAGTGTAACAATTACAATATGTGCAGATAATTTAAATAGCGATTTAAGTCAAGAACAGGATATTTTTTATAGCAATAAAAAAACTGCATTTAAATTAATGAAAATTGCAGAAGAAGAAAATATAAAGATAGAAAAACCAATAAATTTAAATGAAAAAGTTAGATTTAAAGTGCCAGAATTAAAGCACCTAGCAGAAAATATATCAGCACCATTTTACAAAAAATATGAAAAAGAAGTGCCAAATTTATCGGTATTCTTAGCAAATAATCCATATTCAGAAATAGAGCATATTGCAATAGAAATTACAAAGCTTGTAAAAGAAAATGGATATAGATATGAAGATATTAGTGTTATAACAAAGGATTTAGCAACATATGGCGCACTTTGCAGAGCCATTTTTAGGCAATATCAAATTCCAGTATTTATTGATGAGGAAAAGGATTTAAGCGAAAATGCTTTAATAAAATGGATACTTTCACTATTAGATATTTTTGTAAAAAATTGGTCATATGAAGCGGTGATGGGCTATGTAAAAACAGGATTTACAGACTTAGAACAATATGAAATCTCCATGCTGGAAAATTACAGCTTAAAGTGGGGGTTAAAAGGAAGCAAATGGTATGCAAAAGATTTGAGCTTTTATGATGAGACAGATGAAGAAAAGCAAATAATCTTACATGCAAAAGACCAAATTGTAGATCCACTTTTGGAATTTAAGCAGAATTTAAAAGGACTAAAAACAGTAAAGCAAATAACCCAAAATATATATGAATTTATATTAAAAAATAATATTCCGCAAAAATTAGAAGATAAGATTAGATATTTGCAGGAAATTAATGAATTAGAAAAAGTAAATGAATATATTACTACTTGGAAAATAGTGACCGATTTATTTAAAGAACTAATAAATGTATTAGGTGATGAGCAAATAACATTTGAAAGATATAGCAAAATTTTAAAAATGGGATTTGAAACAAGCCATTTAGGGGCAATACCAGGTACAGCAGATCAAGTGATAATAGGTGACACCGACCGTTCAAGGTCACATAAGGTAAGGGCAGTATTTATAATAGGTCTAAATGATGGAAGCTTTCCAAGTAATCACAAAAATGAAGGATTTTTAAATGATAAAGATAGGGAAACTCTTAAGAAATGCGGAATTGAACTAGCAAATGGAACACTTGAACAATTATATGATGATAATTTTAATATATATAAAGCATTTACAACTGCAGAGGAAAAACTATATTTGTCATATGTGTCATCAGATGTGGAAGGAAAATCTTTAAGACCTTCAATTGTGCTAAATAAAATTAAAAGGATTTTTCCAAACTTAAAAGAGGAAAGTGATGTAGTAGAAAGAAAAAGCGAAATTTTATTAAAAAATACTACCTTTGATGAATTACTAGTACAATTAAGAAAATTTATACAAGGAGAAACCGTTGAGCCAGTATGGTTTCAAGTATATAATTACTACAGCAAATATGAACCAGAGAAATTAGAAGCTAGCATAAAAGCTATTAAATATGAAAATATCCCAGAAAAACTAGAAAAGGGAAATTTGCAAAAATTATATGGAGATACATTAAAAACTAGTGTTTCAAGGCTGGAACAATATAAAGCATGTGCTTTTTCATATTATTTAAAATATGGGCTAAAGTTAAAAGAGCAAAATACTTTTAATGTGCAGTCAATAGATACAGGCAATTTCATGCATGAGGTGATAGACGAATTTTTTACATATTTAGAAGAAAATGAATTAAATGTAAAAAAACTGGAAGAAGGCAAAATTACAAACATTATAGAAGAAATTGTGGAAGAAAAACTTGGCTTAAAAAAATACGAGATTTTTAATAGTATTCCTAAATATAGAGTTTTAGCACAAAGGCTAAAAAAAGTAATAAATTTATCTATTAAATATATAGTTAATAGCTTAAAATACAGCGAATTTGAAGTTCTAGGTCATGAATTAGAATTTAAAGAAGGAAAAGAATATAAGCCAATAATTTTTGAATTAGAAAACGGAAAAAAAGTTGAAATTACAGGAAAAATTGACAGAATTGATATTGCTAAAACTCCAGATGGAAATTATATACGAATTATAGATTATAAATCTTCTGTAAAAAATATAGACCTAAATGAGGTGTTAGCAGGTTTGCAACTTCAACTTCTAACATATTTAGATGCAACATGCAAAATAAATGATGTTTTGCCAGCAGGTGTATTTTATTTTCCATTAATAGAGCCTTTGTTAAATTCTGATAAACATGTTGAAGAAGAACAGATAAAAGAAGAATTACAAAAGCAATTTAAAATGAAAGGGCTTATTTTAGCAGATGTTAATGTAGTAAGAAAAATGGATACAAATTTAAGCTCTGGAAGTTCAAATATTGTCTCAGCATATGTTAATAAAAATGG
This sequence comes from uncultured Clostridia bacterium, assembly GCA_944391825.1. Taxonomy (GTDB): domain Bacteria; phylum Bacillota; class Clostridia; order TANB77; family CAG-508; genus CAG-273. The sequence continues at coordinate 13,243 of CALXUZ010000009.1, forward strand.
AGAAGTTACTGATAAGCCAAATACATTAAATAGGGCACAGTTTGAAAAAATGCAAGTTTATATAGAAAAACTTATAAAGCAAATTTCAACTGAGATTTTAGGAGGAAATATCAATATTGAACCATATTATAATACTCAAAACAAAAAAACACCATGTGAATATTGCAAATATAAGGCCATTTGCCAATTTAATCAAACCACAAAAAACAATTACAAATATATTGCAAATAATAGTAAAGAATATGTATTAGAGCAAATTGAAAAGCAAAGCTGACATTTTACTAAAAAGATAAAAAGAAAAAGCGACCACACGGTCGCTTTAAACATGAAAAGTTTTTTTATATCTTGACTAATTACTTTGAAATCTATAAAATAGTAATAGAAAATATTTTAAATTTAATGTATATTGATTAAAAATCATGTGATTAGAGAGAAAGGATTTAATATGCAAAAAAATTTGAATTCAAATTTAATATATAATAATCAAGATGGAATAGAATATATTCAGTTTGAAAATCTACTACAATATCCACAAATTACACATTGTTATACATTAAGAAGCGGAAATAAATTAAACTTTCCTCCAAAATATAAAGATGAAGAAAAACTAAAACAAAGCTATAAATTGATTTGTGATTGCTTGAAGCTAGATATTAACACGATTATAAAACCACATCAAACACATACAGACAATGTGGAAGTGGTAGAAAACATAAAAGAATTAAATGATGTAGATGGAATGATTACAAATAAAGAAAATATCACATTGCTAACAACTTCTGCAGATTGCACATCACTTATTTTCTATGACCCATCACAAAAAGTAATTGGCAATGCTCACTCTGGTTGGAAAGGAACATTGCAGGCAATAGGAAAAAAATTAGTAGAAAAAATGATAAATCAATACAATTCAAAACCAGAAGATATAATTTGTTGTATTTGTCCATGTATAAAACAATGCTGTTTTGAAGTAGAAGAAGATGTAAGGAAGTTATTTGAAAATAGATATAATTACATGGAAAACTTAGATAAAATTATTAAAAAAGGCAGTATAATAGACGGAAAACAAAAATATCACATTGATACTACAGAGATAAATAGACAATTATTGAAACAAATAGGATTAAAAGATAAAAATATTATTGATAGTGGAATTTGTACAAAATGCCATTCAGAACATTTTCACTCATACCGTGTAGACAAAGAAAATTCAGGAAGAAACGCTGCAATAATTAATGTGAGAGGTGAGAAGTGAGATGTGGGATGTGAGAAGTGGAAAGTGAGAGGAGAGAAATATGATACCAGAAAGATTAAGAGAAGGCGATACAATTGGGCTAATTGCACCTTCTAGCCCAGTGGATAAAGATGATTTAGAAGTAATAAATCAATCTATTTTATTAATGGAAAGTGCAGGTTTTTCAATAAAATTTGCTAAAAAAGCATTATCAAATACATTGGGATACGGGCTAACAGCAAAAGAAAAAGCAGAAGATATAAATAGTATGTTTGAAGATAAAGAAGTAAAAGCAATTTTCTGCATTTCCGGTGGATTCAATTCAAATACTACATTTGATTATTTAGATTATGATAGAATAAAAATAAGTCCTAAAATTATATGTGGATTTAGTGACTCTACTTCAATTCTAAATATTATATATAATAAAACAGGGCTTGTAACATTTCATGGTCCAACATTTAAAGCTCTAACTTCTTGGCCAACTAAGTATGGGTATGAAGAAGTTATGAAACGCTTTGTAGAAGGTGGGCTAGCATTGGGGCAATCAGATGATGAGTTTAAAACAATAAAAGAGGGAAAAGCAGTAGGCACTTTGGTAGGTGGAAATTTAAGTTTAGTAAATGAAATGGTAGCAGGAAAATATAGTATTGACTTTACAGACAAAATCTTATTTATAGAAGAATTATTTTTGGAAACACCACCAGAACTAGCAAGCAATTACCTATATAATATGAAGCAAAATGGTGTATTTGATAAAATAAAAGGCATGTGGGTAGGAAATTATGATGGAAGTATTGCACTAGAAAGAATACTATTGGACACATTGGAAGGGCAATATAATTTCCCAATTATAAAGTCAGATAATTTTGGTCATATTGATAAAAAAACAGTTATCCCAATAGGAACAATGGCAAAAATAGATACAAGTGCAGATAGAAAAATAGAACTACTAGAAAATTGTGTAAAATAGGGAGGAAATATTGAGATTAGAATTTCATTTCAAATTTTATGGAAAAGGGTTTGAACTCGATTAATTATGTGGGAAGATTTAGAAAAAAGTATACAAGACTGCCAAAAATGTAAATTATGCCAAACAAGAAAACATATTGTTTTAGGTGAAGGAAATAGAGATGCAGACATAATGTTTATTGGGGAAGGTCCAGGTGCAGACGAGGATGCACAAGGCAGACCATTTGTTGGTAAAGCTGGGCAACTTATGAACAAAGCATTTCAAGGTCTTGGAATAGACAGAGACTCTGTATACATTACAAATATTGTAAAATGCAGACCACCAGCAAACCGTGTGCCAGAAGATTATGAGGCAGAAGCATGCTTGGATTATTTAAGAAATCAAGTTATGCTAGTAAAGCCTAAAATCATAGTGCTTTTAGGTAGCACAGCCTTAAAAAATATTCTAGGAAAAGAATATGGAATTACAGCATGTAGAGGAAAATGGATAGAAAAAAAGGGAATATTATATATGCCAACATGGCATCCAGCAGCATTATTACGCGACGAAAACAAAAAAATAGACTTTTGGTTAGACCTAAAACAAGTACAAGAAAAATGTAAAAATTTGTAAAAATGTATTGACAGCAAAACAAAAGTTTGTTACAATTTTATAAGAATTAGGAAGGTATAAAGTGTGGTTATCATCTTCATTACATAAGAATGGAGGTGATATGGTATGTATAGTGAAATAATATTATTCTTATTTAAATTATCACTTTTTGCTAACATAGGTTTTTTAATTACCATAATCGCCTTAAGTATAGTAATATATTTAATTTTAAGCGATTAATAAATTAAAAAAAATCACACAAGTACTTACCAATGCTGTGTGATTTTTTACTCTATTAAGATGGTAGCCACATCTTTGTGGTTTCCTAATTCTGTTAATATTATATTATAATGTTTTTAATTTGTCAACTTAAAAAGAGGTTTAACATGGAAAAAGAAAAGATAGAGTATTGTTTAAATTGTAAAAATCCACAATGTAGAACAGGTTGCCCACTTAGCAACCATATTCCGGATTTTATAGAACAATTAAAACTAGAAAATTACGAAAAAGCATATGAAATATTATGTGAGACTACGGTTTTACCTGCAATTTGTGGCAGAATTTGTCCACACCAAAAGCAATGCCAAGGTAAATGCATTAGGGGTATTAAAGGAGAGCCTGTTTCCATAGGTGAATTAGAGGCTTTTTTGGGCGACTGGGCATTAAATAATAAAGATGCTCTAAAAAATGTATATATAAAACAAGGTATGGAATTAAAAACAAATGGTAAAAATATAGCTGTAATAGGCGGAGGACCAGCAGGCTTAACCGCAAGTGCTTTTTTGAGAAAAAAAGGATTTAATGTAACAATATATGAAAAACAAAAAGACTTAGGTGGAATACTTAAAAGAGGAATACCACAATTTAGGCTAGATAAACAAATTGTAGAAAAAACAATTGCACAAATTTTAAATTTAGACATAAATGTAGAGTGCGAAAAAGAGCTGGGTAAAAATTTGGAATTATCAGAATTAGAAAATAAATATGATGCAATATTTTTAAGTATAGGTGCAAATATTCCACGAAAAATGATAATAGAAGGTGAAGACTTAGATGGAGTATTTGGAGGAAATACTTTATTAGAAAAAGGAGAACATCCAGATTACCATGGAAAAAAAGTTGCTATTATTGGTGGTGGAAATGTAGCAATGGACTGTGCCAGAACAATCAAAAGATTAGGAGCAGAGAAAGTTATTGTTATTTATAGAAGATCTAGGGCAGAAATGCCAGCAGAAGATAAAGAAATAGAAGACAGCATAAAAGAAGGAATAGAATTTTTATTTTTAACTAATATTACAAAAGTTCTAGGAAATGGAAAAGTGGAAAATATAGAGTGTATAAAAGCAAAATTAGTAGAAAAAGAAGGAGAAACAAGAAAAGTACCAGTATATATAGAAAATAGCAACTATATAATTCCAATGGATTATGTTGTTATGGCAGTAGGTGGAAAGGCAGATAAAGAAATGTTAGAAAATGAAGGAATTGCCTTAACAAATAAAAAGTATGTCGAAGTAGATGAAAATGGAAAAACTTCATATAAAAAAGTATTTGCTGGTGGAGATGTGACAGGTCAAAATTCTACTGTAGCATGGGCTGCAAGAGATGGTAGAGAAATAGCAAATAAAATTGCAGAATATTTAAAAGATTAATAATAAAGGGTGCAAATAGCACCCTTATTTAAAATTGTAATGTAAAAATTTATTAAAAACGAGATACTTGTAAATACACTAGTTATCTAGTTTTTTCTCGGTTTGAAGAGAAAAAATATTTCTTAATGCTTTAAATATATTATGTATCTTACTATTATTCACGGGAACAATAGCAACATTATTTAAAATAGCTTCATATCTATCTTCTAGTGCAACCATTTTATTAATGTAATAATCATTAAATTCGCTATAATTTTCTGTTATTCCAATATAATTTTTGTAATTATATAATTTACCCCTATACATTTCAATTGCTTCTGTTGTATTAAGTTTATTAAATTCATTATCAAAATATGAAGTAAAAATCAATTTTTGAGTTTCTATGAAAGTATTTTTTAATTTCTTTTTGAAACAAGCAATCTTGTTTGCAACTTTTTGTGCTTTCATACCTTCGCAATCATCTGAAACTAGCTCGTAATTTAACTTTATAATTTTTTCTTCTATATTCAAAATATCATCTAAATTATCTTGAATTTTTAAAAATGCTTTTTTGCCGCAAACTTCAATTAAGCTTAACTTAAATTCATTTGTAGCCAAAAGAGTACTTTCATATAGAGCATCATTACCAACTAAATATGCTAGTTGATTAACTAAATTACATAAAAGTGGGTAATATGTTGGGCTTGTGGTAGGTAGTGAAATATCATAATATTTTACAATGTCAACATTTTGATTTAGGACTTTAGCCGTAGCAACCTGAACTGCTCCTTCATTTAATGCCAAACCATAAGTGCTAAATTCTGTAAAATCACAAAGACCTAAACGCACAACATTTCCTTTGTTATCTCTTACTTCTTGAATATAATGTATAAATTCATGTATAGCAAATTTTTCAAGTTCGTCCAAAGGAATACCTGATTTAAAATAGATTGAAGAATTTTTGTAAAAGTAATTAGCTTCTGCAAAACCTTCTGGCATACGTGCAATATACATTGGAATTCTTGAAAGTTCTATAAAAAGTTGACTAGGTACAAAATGAGCTTTAGGAAAGGTCTTGCAAATTTTTTCAGAAACGTCTTTTGCAAGAGTATTTATACTCAAAGTGTCTAATCTTCCAACTATTTCAATTCCATCCTTTTTTAACTCTTGTTCGATATTCATTGATTTAACTTTCTCCTTGGTAATATAGTCCAAAATCATTATACAACAAAATGTTACAAAATAATATAACAAAAGTATTACACTTATATTACAAATATGTAACAAAAAACGGTAATTGCAAAACAGCAATTAGCATTTTTAACTAGCTTATTTTACCACAATATTATAAATCTTATTCTTAACATAAATTTCCTTTATAATAGTCTTACCATCAAGAGAATTTTGTACTTGTGTATTTGCATGAACAAGTTCTTTTACCTCAACTTCAGGGCTATCTAAAGCAATTTTAATAGTAGACCTTAATTTTCCGTTTACTTGAACAGGAATTTCAATAACATTTTCTATTGTTTTTGCTTCATCATATGTAGGCCAAGGTATTTCTGCAATAGTTTTTACATTTCCAAGCTTTTGGTAAATTTCTTCTGTCATATGTGGAGCAAATGGATTTAATAATTGTAAAAATGTATTAAATTCAGCCTTATTAATATGTTTTACACGATAAAATTCATTTGTCATACTCATAAATGTAGCAACAGCTGTGTTAAATTTCATATCTTCAATATCATTTGTAACTTTTTTAATTGATTGGTGCATCATCTTTTCAAATTCAGAAGAATATGAGTCACCATCTACAACCATATCTTGCATGTTCCAAACTCTATCTAAGAATTTAGCACAGCCACGAATACTTTCCATAGACCATGGAGCAGTTTGGTCAAAAGGTCCCATAAACATTTCATAAACACGGAAAGTATCTGCACCAAATTCGTTTACAATATCATCAGGGTTTATAACATTACCTTTTGATTTTGACATTTTTTCACCATTAGAGCCTAAAATCATACCATGTGAAGTACGCTTACCATATGGTTCTTTAGTTGGTACAACACCAATATCATATAAAAATTTATGCCAAAAACGTGAATATAATAAATGTAATGTGGTATGCTCCATACCACCATTATACCAATCAACAGGACTCCAGTATTCTAAAGCTTCTTTTGACGCTAAAGCTTTATCATTATGTGGATCCATATATCTTAGATAATACCAAGAAGAGCCAGCCCATTGTGGCATAGTATCAGTTTCCCTTATGGCAGGTCCACCACAGTGTGGGCAAGTAGTATGTGTCCACTCGGTGTGTTTAGCTAAAGGCGATTCACCATTTTCACCTGGTTCGTAATCTTCTACATCTGGTAAAACAAGTGGCAATTCATCTTCTGGAAGTGGTACCCATCCACATTTTTCGCAATGTACCATAGGTATTGGCTCGCCCCAATAACGTTGTCTTGAAAATACCCAGTCACGAAGTTTGTAATTTACTTTTCTTATTCCGATACCTTTTTCTTCTAAGTAATCAATTACTTTCTTTTTAGCATCTTCTACAGATAACCCAGTTAAAAAGCCAGAATTAACTAACATACCAGTAGCAACATCTGTAAAAGGTTCTTTTTCAATATCACAAGTAACATTTTTATCGTTAGAAGCAATAACTTGAATTAAAGGCAAATTAAATTTTTTTGCAAATTCCCAGTCACGGTCGTCATGAGCAGGAACGGCCATAATAGCACCTGTTCCATATGTAATTAAAACATAATCAGAAACCCAAATTGGAATTTCAGTTCCAGTGAGTGGGTTAATTGCCTTAATACCTTTTAACTCCACACCAGTTTTATCTTTATTTAATTCAGAACGCTCAAAATCAGATTTTAAACTAGCTTGCCTTTGATATTCTTTTACATCATCTAAATTTGTAATTTCACTTTCTAATTCTTTTATAAGAGGATGTTCAGGAGCAACAACCATATATGTTGCACCAAATAGGGTATCAGGTCTTGTAGTATAAACTGTTAATTCTTTTTCATGTCCTGCAATTTTAAATTTAACTTCAGCACCTTCACTTCTACCAATCCAATTTATTTGTTGAGCTTTAATTTTATCTAAAAAATTAACTTCATCTAAATCATCAATTAATCTTTGTGCATATTCAGTAATTTTAAGCATCCATTGACTTTTTTCCTTTTGAACAACAGGGCTACCGCAACGCTCACAAACACCATTTACAACCTCTTCGTTAGCAAGCCCAACTTTACAGCCTGTACAAAAATTAATAGGCATAGTAGCTTTGTATGCTAATCCATGTTTATATAATTGAATAAAAATCCATTGTGTCCATTTATAGTAATTAGGGTCTGTTGTATTTACTTCTCTTGACCAATCAAAAGAAAATCCCAAAGCTTTTAATTGCTCTCTAAAATGATTAACATTTTTTTCAGTAGTAATTTTAGGATGAACATGATTTTTAATAGCATAGTTTTCAGCAGGTAATCCAAAAGCATCAAAACCAATTGGGTATAACACATTATATCCGTCCATACGTTTTTTTCTGGCAACAATATCTAAAGCGGTATAGCTACGTGGATGCCCAACATGAAGGCCTTGACCAGAAGGATATGGAAATTCAATTAATCCATACCATTTCTTTTTAGTATTGTCTTCCTTTGCATAAAAGGTACCTTCTGTATACCATTTGTTCTGCCATTTTTTCTCAATTTCTTTGAAGTTATAAGCCATAATTTTCACTCCTTCGTTGGGGACGGTCCCCAGTCATCCTATTTAGGGTAACTTAGGGACGGTTCTCCAAATTTTACTGCATGCACATATTATACCGCATTTCACCTAGAAAGAAAAGAAAAACTTGAAAAAAATTAAATATTGTTATGTATATTATTATCTATTTAAATTTACGAATAAAAAACGATATAAAAGATAATAATTATTTTATAAAAATATATTGGAGGGATTTTTTTATGAATAATCAATTATTAGAAAATTTGAACAAATTTTTATCTGATTTGGCAGTATTTTACCGCAAGTTACAAAACTATCATTGGAATGTAGTAGGAAAGCAGTTTTTTGTAGCACATGAAAAACTAGAAGAATACTATGATGATATCAATAAAGATATTGATGAAATAGGTGAGCACATACTTATACTGGGTGGCGAACCTTTAGGAAGTCTAAAAGATTATTTGGAAAAAACAACTTTAGCAGAAGCAAAAAATGAAAAAATTTCGGCATGTGACATTTATAATAATATAAAAGCTGATTTTCAAATTTTATACAACACAGTTCATAAAATAAAAGAAGAAGCAGATATTGAAAAAGATTATGCAACATCTAGTTTAATGGATGAGTATCTAAAAAAATATGGAAAAATTTTATGGATGTTAACTGCACAAAGTGAAGGATAAAAAATAAAAATTATTTACAATAAAAATATCTTGTTATATAATACCTGTGGAAACGAAAGAAGGAGGAAGAATAATGGCAAAAGAAATAAGTGAAGAAGAAAGAAAACATATAGAAGATATGATTAATGGCTTAGTTACAAGAGCAAAAGTTGCATCTGAGCAATACATGAATTTAAGCCAAGACCAAGTAAATGAAATTGTTAAGCAAATGGCAATGGCAGGCTTGGAACACCATATGGAACTTGCTAAAATGGCAGTAGAAGAAACCGGTCGTGGAATTTATGAAGATAAAATTACTAAAAACATGTTTGCAACAGAATATGTGTATCATAGCATAAAATATGATAAAACAGTTGGAGTCATTTCGGAAAATGAAGAAGAAGGCTATGAAGAAATTGCAGAACCAATTGGAATTATAGCAGGAGTTACACCTGTTACTAACCCAACTTCGACAACAATGTTTAAATCAATTATATCTGCAAAAACTAGGAATGTAATAATTTTTGGATTTCATCCATCTGCACAAAAATGTAGTGTTGCAGCTGCGGAAATTCTAAGAGAAGCAGCTGTAAAAGCAGGTGCACCAGAAGACTGCATTTTATGGATTCCAGAGCCATCAATTACAGCAACTACATTACTTATGAACCATCCAGATGTTAATTTGATTTTAGCAACTGGTGGTAGTGGTATGGTTAAATCCGCATATTCATGTGGAAAGCCAGCATTAGGCGTAGGTCCTGGTAATGTACCATGCTATATTGATAAAACAGCTAAATTAAAGACTTCTGTAAATGACTTAGTATTATCAAAATCATTTGATAATGGAATGATATGTGCCTCAGAACAATCAGTTATTGTAGATGAAGAAATTCATGAAGAATTTGAAAAATTAATGAAAGAAGCTGGTTGTTACTTTTTAGATGGAGAACAAACACAAAAATTAAGAGATAGCATGTTTATAGCAGAAAAAGGAGAGGCTTTAAATTCTGACATTGTTGGTCAAAGCCCATATGAAATTGCAAAATTAGCAGGAATTGAAGTCCCAGAAGATACAAAAGTGCTAGTTTTAAAAGAAAATGGGGTTGGAATAGAATATCCATTTTCAAAAGAAAAGTTAAGCCCTGTTTTAGCATATTATGTTGTTAAAAATTCAGATGAAGGAATTAACTTGGCAGAAAAATTAATAGAATTTGGTGGATTAGGTCACTCTGCAGTTATTCATTCAGAAAATAAGGAAACTATTCAAAAATTTGCAGAAAAAGTAAAAGTTGGAAGAATTATTGTAAATTCTCCATCTACTCATGGTGCAATTGGTGATATATATAACACTAATATGCCATCTTTAACATTAGGATGTGGAACATTTGGTGGAAATTCTACAACAGCAAATGTATCAAGTGTTAATTTAGTAAATATAAAAAGAGTAGCAAAAAGGAGAGTTAATATGCAATGGTTTAAAATTCCAGATAAAATATATTTTGAAGCAGGTTCAATAGGTTATTTAGAAAAAATGCCAGAGATTACAAGAGCATTTATTGTAACAGACCCAGGCATGGTAAAATTAGGTTATGTAGATAAAGTGCTATATCACCTAAGAAAAAGAAGGGAATATGTGCACTCACAAATTTTTTCAGATGTAGAGTCAGACCCATCATTTGACACAATATATAAAGGTGTAGAAATGATGAAGGAATTTAAGCCTGACGTGATTATTGCATTAGGTGGAGGTAGCGCAATAGATGCAGCAAAAGGCATGTGGCTATTTTATGAGCACCCAGATGCAGACCCAGAGGGTATGAAATTAAAATTTATGGATATACGTAAACGTACGTATAAATTCCCAAAACTTGGTGTAAAAGCAAAACTTGTTGCAATTCCAACAACTTCAGGAACAGGTTCAGAGGTAACTTCATTTGCAGTAATTTCTGACAAAGAGAATAATAAAAAATACCCACTAGCAGATTATGAGCTAACACCAGATGTTGCAATAGTTGACCCAGATTTGGTAATGAGCTTGCCACAGTCTATTACAGCAGATACTGGTATGGATGTGTTAACACATGCAATAGAAGCATATGTTTCAAACATGGCATCTGATTACACAGATGGATTGGCAGAAAAGGCAGTTGAATTAGTATTTAAAAATTTAAGAGAAGCATATAACCACGGAGATAACACATATGCAAGGGAAAAAATGCACAATGCTAGTACAATCGCTGGTATGGCATTTACAAATGCATTTTTAGGAATAAATCACTCGTTAGCACACAAAATTGGTGCAGAATTCCATTTGCCACATGGCAGAATTAACGCTATTTTGTTACCATATGTAATAAAATACAACAGCCAAAAACCAACAAAATTTGTATCATTTCCTAAATATGAATATTTTGTGGCAGACCAAAGGTATGCAGATTTATCAAGAAGGATGAATTTTCCAGCATATACAAATGAGGAAGGAATACGCTCTCTGATTACAGAAATTCAAAAATTAAATACAGATTTAAATATTCCAAAATCATTTAAAGAAGCGGGAATTAATGAAGAAGAATTTTTAAGTAAGGTTGATATACTAGCAGATAGAGCATTTGAAGACCAATGTACAACTGCAAACCCAAGATTGCCATTAGTAGAAGAATTGAAACAAATTTTACTAGATAGCTATTACGGAAATCCAGTTTTAAGTTGACAAAAATGAATATATAATGTATAATATTGAATTATTAATAAATAAAAACTGATTAATTACGTTGAATATGACGACCGACTAAAAGTTACTAACAGAGAAAAAAGGTGAATACGCTGAGAGCCTTTTATAGAAGAACATAGTCGACTAACACATAGGAGTAATAACTGTTTTAGGTATAAGTGGAAACAATTATATTTGTTTCAAGCTGGGTGGTACCGCGGAAAGAAATTTCGTCCCTGCACTAGAAATAGTGACAGGGACTTTTGATATGTAAAATTCCCTTTTCACTATAAAACAAAAAGAAAGAGGGGATTTTTATGAGTTTTTATCGAACACACACATGTAACGAGCTACGTTTAGAAGATGTAGGAAAAAAAGTAAAAATCGCGGGATTTGTAGAAACAATTCGCGATTTTGGAGGACTGGTATTTTTAGACATAAGGGATATGTATGGAATTACGCAGGTTGTTACTTCTGGTAGAACAGAAGATGTTGACTTTGCTTCACATATTCCAGTGGAATCTTCTGTTATGGTAGAAGGAACTGTAAAGAAAAGAGACAAAGAAACCATAAACGAAAAATTAGATACAGGACTAGTAGAAGTAAAAATTGAAAAACTAGAAATACTAGGTAAAAGGACAAAAGAGCTACCTTTTGAAGTAAATGCTAACAAAGAAGTTCGTGAAGATTTAAGATTACAGTATCGTTACTTAGACTTAAGGAGTGAAAAATTAAAAAACAACTTAATTTTAAGGGCAAAAATATTGCAATTTTTAAGAGAGCAAATGATAGCACAAGGATTTTTAGAAGTACAAACCCCTATTTTAACAAGTTCTTCACCAGAAGGAGCAAGAGATTATTTGGTGCCAAGCAGATTACATGCAGGTAAATTTTATGCGCTTCCACAAGCTCCACAGCAATTCAAGCAGTTATTAATGGTATCTGGTATAGATAAATATTTTCAAATTGCTCCTTGTTTTAGAGATGAAGACGCAAGAGCAGACCGCTCTCCAGGGGAATTTTATCAGTTAGATATGGAAATAGCATATAGCACTCAAGAAGATGTTTTTGATGCCATAGAGCCGGTAATATACAATACTTTTAATGAATTTTCAGACAAAAAAGTATTAAAATATCCATTTCCACGTATTCCATACAAAGAAGCAATGCTAAAATATGGAACAGATAAGCCAGATTTAAGAAACCCGCTATATATAATAGATTTATCTGAGTTTTTTGAAAAATGTACGTTTAAGCCATTTATTGGAAAAATCGTTAGAGCAATTAAAGTACAAAAACATTTATCAAAAGGCTTTCATGAAAAGCTTTTAGAATAATGCTAATAACAGATGCAGAAAATATTAGAGAGGTAATTGCTTTTCCAATGAACAGTAAAGCACAAGACTTGATGATGGGAGCACCAGGCACAGCTTCAAGAGAACAATTAAAAGATGTTCATATAAAATTAGACTTGTAATTTATGTTAAAAACTAATATAATAAACCAGAGTTAAAAAGGAGATGAAAAGATATGCAAGTTTCAAGAGAGGAACTTTTACACATTGCGAATTTAGCAAGTTTAAATTTAAAAGAAGAAGAAGTTGATAATTATTTATTAAATTTACAAGATATTTTGAACTTTGCAAATATTGTAAGTAAGGCACCAGTCGAAGGATTGACAGAAACAATTGGGGCAAATGATAATTACAATGTATTTCGTAAAGATGAGGTGCGTGTATTTGAAGATAACGAAGCATTACTTGCAAATGCACCAGAAAAAGAAAGGAATATGTTTAAAATTCCAAAGGTTATCAATTGAGATGTGAGAGATGAGAGATGAGAGATGAGAGGTAATAAATTTTTATTACTCACGTCTTACTATATTAAATATGAGAGGATTGTGAGATTATGGATATTACAGAATTGACTGTGCATGAGCTTATGGATAAGCTAAAAAGCAAAGAGTTAACTGCAAAGGAAATTACAAAAGCTTATGTAGATAGAATATATGAAAAAGAAAAAGATGTGCAAGCTTTTGTAACAACTTTAACAGAAGAAGCTATTAGCAAAGCAGAGCAAATAGATGAAAAAAGGCAAAATGGGGAAACTTTGCCAGAGGTTGCAGGAATTCCAATAGGAATAAAAGATAATATTTGCACTAAAGGTGTAAGAACAACATGTAGCTCTAAAATGCTAGAAAATTTTATTTCACCATATGATGCAACAGTAACAGAAAAATTGAATAGCCAAGAATTAATTTCATTAGGTAAGCTTAATATGGATGAATTTGCCATGGGTGCATCAACAGAATATTCATATTTTAAGAAGACAAGAAATCCATGGAATTTAAGTACTGTGCCAGGTGGCTCTTCTGGTGGTAGTGCAACAGCAGTAGCAAGTTCAATGGTACCATGGGCATTAGGGTCAGATACGGGTGGTTCCATCCGCCAGCCAGCTAGTTTTTGTGGCGTAGTTGGGCTAAAGCCAACCTATGGTTTGGTATCACGTTATGGCTTAGTTGCATTTGCATCATCACTTGACCAAATTGGACCAATAACTAAGGACGTAGAAGATAGCGCAATTTTATTAAATATAATTAGTGGACATGATGAAAAAGATTCAACTTCTGCAAATATAGAAAAAAAAGATTACACAAAAGCCTTGAAAAATGATGTTAAAGGTTTAAAAATAGGAATTCCAAAAGAGTATTTTGGAGAAGGAATTAATCCGGAAGTAAAAGAAAAACTAGAAGAAACAATAAAAAAATATAAGGAATTGGGTGCAATAGTAGAAGACTGTTCTTTAGATATTGCAGATTATGCATTAGCCACATATTATATAATTGCATGTGCAGAAGCAAGCTCAAACTTAGGTAGATTTGATGGAATACGCTATGGATATAGAACTAAAAACTTTACAAATTTAAAAGAACTATTTAAAAACTCAAGAAGTGAAGGATTTGGAGCAGAAGTAAAAAGAAGAATTATTTTAGGCACTTATGTGCTATCTTCGGGATATTATGATGCATATTACAAAAAAGCACAACAAGTAAGAACATTAGTAAAAAAAGAATTTGATAAACTATTTGAAAAATATAATCTTTTGTTAACACCAACTTCACCAACTGTAGCATTTGAAATTGGTACAAAATCAAATAACCCACTAGAAATGTACTTGGCAGATATTTGCACAGTATCTATAAATATTGCAGGTTTGCCAGCTATATCAATTCCATGTGGAGTAAATAGTGAAGGTATGCCAATAGGTATGCAATTAATTGGAAACCATTTTGAAGAAGAAACTATTTTAAATGCTGCATATACTTATGAGCAAGCAACAAAATTTAGAGAAAAATATAAACCTGAGTTTAAAGGGGGTGCTAAATAATGGCAAGAGAAGATTATGAGATAGTAATTGGGCTAGAAGTACATGCAGAACTTTCAACAAAAACAAAAATATTTTGTAGTTGCCCTACAGAATTTGGGGCAGAGCCTAATACACATGTATGCCCAGTATGTATGGCAATGCCAGGCACACTTCCAGTTTTGAACGAAAAAGTAGTGGAATATGCAGTAAAAGCAGGCTTAGCTACAAATTGTGAAATTTCAAGAGATAGCAAAAACGATAGAAAAAATTATTTTTATCCAGACCTTCCAAAATCATACCAAATTTCACAATTTGATAAACCGCTATGTGAGCATGGAAAGGTAGAAATAGAAGAGGACGGAGAAAAAAAGACAATTGGAATTACCAGAATTCATATAGAAGAAGACGCAGGAAAACTAAACCACAATGAATTTGGTGCAGGAAGCTTAGTCGACTTAAATAGGGCAGGAGTTCCATTAATAGAAATAGTATCAGAACCAGATATGAGGTCATCAAAAGATGCAGAAAACTATTTAAGAAAAATGAAATCAATATTAGAATATATAGAAGTTTCAGACTGCAAAATGCAAGAAGGTTCTTTAAGAGCAGATGTCAATGTTTCTGTTAGAAAAAAAGGAGAAACAAAATTTGGAACACGTACAGAAATGAAAAATATGAACTCTTTTAAATCAATTGTAAGAGCTATAGATTATGAGGCAGAAAGACAAATTGATGTAATAGAAGATGGTGGAACAATTACGCAAGAAACATTAAGATGGGATGATGTATCTGGTAAAACATTTCCAATGAGGGATAAGGAAGATGCACAAGATTACCGCTATTTCCCAGAACCAGATTTAGTGGCTATTAGACTATCTGATGAATATATTGAAAACATAAAAAACAATTTACCAGAATTACCAGAAAGTAGAAGACAAAGATATGTAGAAGAATATAAATTATCAGAAAAAGATAGCAAAATGCTAACTGCTTCAAAATATTTATCAAATTTGTTCGAAGAAGCACTAAAAATTTGCGGAAATGCAAAAGCTGTGTGCAATTGGCTATTATCAGATGTTTCAAGAATTTTAAATGAAAAAGAAATGGAGCCAGATCAAATACCATTTACAGCACCAGAACTTGCTAAGATGATTGAATTAATAGATAAGGGAACAATTAGTTCAGCAATTGGCAAAAAAGTATTAGAAGAATTATTTGAAAACCCAAAAGACCCAGAAGAAATAGTAAAAGAAAAAGGTTGGGTGCAAATTTCTGATGAAGGTGCAATAAAAGAAGTAGTAACAAAAATATTAGAAAATAACCCACAATCAATAGCAGATTATAAAGCGGGAAAAGATAGAGCATTGGGCTTTTTAGTAGGTCAAGCAATGAAAGAAACCAAAGGAAAAGCAAACCCACAAATGCTAAACAAAATGTTCTTAGAAGAACTAAATAAATAACAACAAACCAGCGAGTTTTTAATTCGCTGGTTTACTATTATAATGCAACAACTAATTTTTTAAATCTTTTTTTATTCTACTAAATGCAAAGCCACAAATGATGAAACCTACAATGAAAAAAAGGCTGGTTCTAAATAATGAAATTCCAATATAATAAATAATAGGAGCAGTATATACAAAATCATATGTAAGTAGAATAAGGGTTGAAATAATACTAATATAAAAAGAATACCTTATTCCAGATTTCGTTAATAATAAAATAGTAGGCTCAAACTTTTTAAATTCTAATAATATTTGTTTCATATTTAATTTAATCCTTATATAAATTTAGGTTTTTAAAAGGATACCTATAAACTTTAATAATCTTCATAATAGTGATAAATATATATTAACATAAAAACTAAGCGAAGGCAAAGGTAATTTTTGGCAAAAAAATAGAACTATATAAATAGTCCTATTTAATCCTTAAAAAAACTGTGCACAATTTTCTTAAGCTTAAGCCATAGCGTTTAATTTTTGAGCCATTTTAGATTTTTTTCTAGCTGCAGTGTTTTTTACAATAACACCTTTTGTGCAAGCTTGGTCTACTTTTTTAGTAGCTAAAGAAAATAATTTAGTAGCTTCTTCTTTATTTCCTGCTTCTACAGCTTGTTCAAACTTTTTAACAGCAGATTTATATCCTGATTTAATCATATTATTTTTACGAGTTTTTTTCTCAATAACGCTAACACGTTTTATAGCTGATTTGATATTTGGCATATTTTGCACCTCCCTTTTAGCTATCTTCATAAATAACAGCAATATTATAGCACGAATAATTAGTTTTTGCAATACTTTTGCAAAACTACTTGAAAAACAGTGGAAAACAGTAAATTTATTTATTACATATGAAAATAGGAGATGACATTTCTAAAAAAAATTTTATACTTTATGTGGTGACATTATCACAAATTAATCACAAAAAACGTAAATAAGGTATTTACAAATAATCTAAATTTGATATAATAGAGATGGTTAGAAAAGGAACCAAAAAGCACTTTGAAAATTTAATATATTTTATGCAAAAATCTAATAATAGTTTGTATTAGAATTTTCAGAGTGCTTTAAAATTGTGCAATTAAGAGAGGCAGAATTTGCTTATATTAACAGAAAAGAAAAAAGAAGAAGAAAATTAAAATAAAGAAAAAATAAAGAATAAAAATAAGCAAAAAGGGAAAAATATAGCAAGAAGAAAAAATAAGCAAAAAATCTTCGATTTTTCTATAAAATAAAAAATTAAAGATTAAGGATTAAAAATAAAAATTAAAAATCTAAAATTTAAAATAAAAAATAACAAAGGAGGAGAAAAATAGCATGCAGGAAAAAGAAAAAACAAAAAACAGAAATAGCATAAAATATATTGAAAAATCAAAAAAGGGCATCACCTTAGTTGCCTTAGTCGTAACAATTGTAGTACTTTTAATCTTAGCAGGGGTAACAATAACAGCATTATTAGGAGATGACGGAATAATTAAAAAGGCACAAAATGCAGCTGATAGCACTAATTCAGCTGTGCAAAATGAACTATCGGGTATGAATAACTTAACTGATAAGATGAATAGTGTACTAAATGGCATCGGCGGTGGCGGAGAAAATATAGATCCAGAAACAGGATGGAATTTAGATAAAGTTACTAAAGTAGAAAGTGAAGACAAAATTATAGTACCAGTACCGATAGGATATACAGCATCAAGTGCAACAGGAGAAAATAGTGTAAATAATGGATTTGTAATATATGAAGGAACAGAAGCTGTAAATGATAGTAATGTAGATACAGCAAAGACAAGTAGAAATCAATTTGTATGGGTACCAGTAAATGAAATAACTGAAATAGCAAATCAAACAAGTGGAACAGATGATAATGGAAGACAAAATTACCAAGGTAGGTTATATAAATTCTCTACTTCAGGAGCTACTGAAATGAGCAGTTATGGACAAGGAACAACAAGTTGTAGAGAGCCAGACATAGTAACTGGAAATAGTAGTGGTACAGGAACAGATTATGATGGAAGTAGCACAAAATTAAGTATATTAGGACTATCAAGTAGTAGTGATTTCAAGACACAGTTACAAGAAGAGTTTAATGAAATGATAGAAAGTGTAGAGACATATGGAGGGTTTTATATAGGAAGATACGAGACCGGAAATCTAAGCCAAGCAAAAGCAGTAGTACAAAAGAATAATACAGATATAGGAAGTAAAAATTGGTATAATATGTATATGAAATGTAAAACGGTAGCAGAAGGAACAGAAGGAACAAGTAGTATGATATGGGGATGCCAATGGGATGCAACAATGAAATGGTTTTTAACAAGTAGTGACAAAAGTGTAAGGACATATGTAACAGATAGTACAGGAAAAGGAAATTATGAAGGGACAAATGGCGACGAACCAATAGCAACAGGCTCAAATGATGACTACAGAGTAAACAATATCTATGACATGGCAGGAAACGTCCATGATTGGACATTAGAGGCCGACGGCACCGGCAATCGTGTTATTCGTCGGTGGCCATTACGGCTATTCTGGTTCCTACAATCCGGCATCTTACCGCGACGACTTCTCTCCGAACGGCAGCGGTTCCGGCGTTCGGTTGCCGCTCCACACTTTATATAAAGTAGTACTGAGCAGTGTTGAAATTGACATAACACTAGACAAATAGGAAAAATTCAGAATTAGAGGATTGCGTTTGCGTACTCCCCGTGTGGGAGT
>CALXUZ010000010.1 GCA_944391825.1 uncultured Clostridia bacterium
TAACTCTACCTTTTTGTTGTTTTCTATATTTTGTTCTTTTTGGCATTAATGGCATTATTTGTCTCCTCCTTCCACTATATTCTTTTTAGTTGGAAGAACTTCTCCTTTATATATCCAAACTTTAACACCAATTTTTCCATATGTGGTATCTGCTTCTGCAAATCCATATTCAATATCAGCTCTTAAAGTTTGAAGTGGAATAGTACCTTCTTTGTAGAACTCAGTTCTAGCCATATCAGCTCCACCAAGTCTTCCAGATACAGAAGTTTTAATTCCTAATGCACCTGCTTTCATAGTTTTTTGCATGCATTGTTTCATAGCCCTTCTGAAAGAAATTCTTCTTTCTAGTTGTCCTGCTATATTTTCAGCAACTAATTGTGCATCTAAATCAGGATTTTTAACTTCAACAATATTTAAGTTTACTGTTTTATTAATCATTTTTTCAAGTTCAGCTTTTAGTATTTCTGCTAAATTTCCGCCTTTACCAATTACTAAACCTGGTTTTGCTGTATAAACATTAACTTTTACAAACTTTGCAGTTCTTTCTATTTCAATTTTTGAAATTCCTGCAACATATAATTTTTTCTTAACATATTCACGGATTTTGTGGTCTTCCACTAGGTAATCTGCAAAATTCTTTTTATCTGCATACCATTTAGAATTCCAATCTTTTATAACGCCGATTCTTAATCCGTTAGGATCTACTTTTTGTCCCATTTTGTTAAGTCCTCCTTTCTTAATCTCTTTCCTTTAACACTATAGTAATATGACTTGTTCTTTTTCTAATTCTTACTGCACTACCTTTTGCAGCTGGTCTAATTCTTTTTAGAGTTGGACCTTGATTTGCATAAATTTCAGCAACATATAATTTGCTATGTTCCATATGATGGTTGTTTTCAGCATTGCTGATTGCTGATTTTAATAGTTTTTCAAGAATTTCGCTTGATGCTTTTGGTGCATATTTTACAATAGCCAAAGCTTCATCTATATCTTTTCCTCTGATTAAGTCTGCCACAATTTTAACTTTTCTGCTTGAAATTCTAGCATAACTTAAGGTTGCTCTTGCTGTTTGAACAACATCTTCCATTTTATTATCCTCCTTCTACTATTTTTTGATTCTTAAAGATATGTCTCAACATACACTCTATTTTGTTGTAGTTGTTTTATCTCCAGAATGTCCTTTAAATGTCCTTGTTGGTGCAAATTCACCTAATTTATGTCCTATCATTTCCTCAGTAATATATACTGGTACATGTTTTCTTCCGTCATGAACAGCAATTGTGTGTCCAACCATTTGTGGATAAATTGTAGATGCTCTTGACCATGTTTTAATTACTTCTTTATTTCCACTTTCATTCATTGCTTCTATTCTTCTTAATAATTCCGGTGCAATAAATGGTTGTTTTTTACTTGACCTTGACATATTTTATTTCCTCCTTTTTGTAATAAACTTATCACTTAATTTATTTTTCTTTCTTGTCTTGTATCCTAAAGCTGGTTTACCCCAAGGAGTCATTGGGCCTGCGTGTCCAATTGGAGCTTTACCTTCACCACCACCATGAGGGTGATCTACTGGGTTCATAACAGAACCTCTTACAGTTGGTCTAATTCCCATATGTCTTTTTCTTCCAGCTTTTCCTATTTTAATATTTTCGTGATCAGCATTTCCTACAGTTCCAATTGTTGCTTTACAATTAGCCATTACTAATCTCATTTCTCCTGAAGGTAATCTTAAATGTGCATATTTACCTTCTTTTGCCATTAATTGAGCTGCTTGACCAGCTGCTCTTACTAATTTTCCACCTTGACCTGGATTTAATTCAATATTGTGTATCATAGTACCTACTGGAATATTTTCTATCTTCATGCAGTTTCCAGGCTTAATATCTGCACTCTCTCCAGATATAACTTTATCTCCATCTTTTAATCCAACTGGTGCTAAAATATATGCTTTTTCCCCATCTTCATATTGAATTAATGCTATATTTGCACTTCTATTTGGATCATATTCTATACCAATTACTGTTGCTGGCATATTTTCTTTATTTCTTTTAAAATCAATAATTCTATATTTTTGTCTATTACCTCCACCTTGGTGTCTTACAGTAATTCTACCATATGAGTTTCTACCGGCATTTTTCTTTTTTGTAGTTAATAATGATTTTTCTGGTTCTTTTTTAGTAATCTCATCAAATGTAGATACTGTCATGTTTCTTCTTGATGGGGTATATGGTTTGAATCGTTTTGTTCCCATTTCTTACTTTGAAACTTTGAAAAACTGCGTCTTACGTCGTTAAACTCAAAAATATTTCTTCGACATACAACATGTATAGTCTCATCAATATTTTTTCGTTTGCCTAGTAATACTTGTTTTTGAAAGTTTCTTCCTCTCTTTCTTTTTTTATTTACGGAATTTTTCCTGCTCCGCATAGCAGATATTATTTATTCTCCGGGTTCTTTCCCGCTAATTAGTTAAAGTTATTATAAATTAACATGGATTAGGAATTAGAAGCGAGTATAACGAGGCAACCGAGCAAAAATTTTTAAGACTATACATACTGTATGTCGCAAAAATTTTTTTGAAGGTTAACAAAGTTAGACGACGCTTATAATTTCTAAGCCCCCATAAAGTGTTCAATAGAATCCTTATACTTCTTAGAAACTTTAACCTCTTTTCCACCTTTTGTTAAATATGTTTTGTCAGATGGGTTTGTATCAATTGTAACAATTGCTTTTTTCCAATCTGGTGTTTTTCCAGATGTTTTTCCCATCCTTTTTTCTTTTCCTTTAACAC
Source organism: uncultured Clostridia bacterium (assembly GCA_944391825.1). Taxonomy (GTDB): domain Bacteria; phylum Bacillota; class Clostridia; order TANB77; family CAG-508; genus CAG-273. Next base: position 2,795 of record CALXUZ010000010.1, read on the forward strand.
TAATTGTGTTAACATTTAAAACCTTTACTTCAAAAAGTTTTTCTACTGCATTGCGAATATCAATTTTAGTAGCTTTTTTGTTTACTTTAAAGGTATACTTTCCAGCTTGTAATTCATCATTACTTTTTTCTGTAATAACTGGTGCTATAATAATATCTTCTGGTTTCATTATGCGTACACCTCCTCTAATTTTTTAACAGTATCTTCTGTTACAACTAGATTTTTATGTTTTAATAAATCATAAACATTGATTGTTTCAACTTGAAGTGCTTTTACACCTTCAATGTTTCTTGCTGATTTTTGAACAATTTCATCTTTTTGTGGTAAAAGAACTACTGCTTTACCTTCTACTTTTAGATTATTTAAAACTCTTACCATTTCTTTTGTTTTAATTTCTTTTAATGGTAAATTTTCTACAACTATTAATTCTTTTTCAGCTAGTTTAGAACTTAATACTGATTTAATAGCTAATTGTTTTTCTTTTTTGTTAATTGTGTAATTATATGAACGTGGTTTTGGACCTAATGCAACTCCACCACCAACCCAATGTGGTGCACGGATGCTACCTTGTCTTGCTCTACCAGTACCTTTTTGTCTCCATGGTTTTCTTCCACCACCAGACACTTCACTTCTTGTTTTAGTACTTTGTGTACCTTGTCTTTGATTAGCAAGGTAATTTACCAAAACACGATGAACTACTGCTTCATTTGGTTTAATACCAAAAATTTCTTCTTTAAGTTCAATAGTCTTTACTTTTTTACCTTCTATATCATATACGTCTACTTTAGGCATTTGTCTTTCCCTCCTTATTTACTTTTTACGCTTGTTTTTAGTTTTAAAATAGCACCTTTTGCTCCAGGCACACTACCTTTTACTAAAACAACATTTTTATCTAAATCAATTTTTACTACTTCTAGATTTTGAATAGTAACTGTTTCATGTCCCATATGTCCAGGTAATTTTTTACCTTTAAATACTCTACCTGGTGTAGAAGTTGGTCCCATTGAACCAGGTCTTCTGTGGTACATTGAACCATGTCCCATAGGTCCTCTTGATTGTCCATGACGTTTAATAACACCTTGGAACCCTTTACCTTTTGAAGTTCCTTGAATATCTAATTTGTCTCCTACTTCAAAAGTATCTACTTTTAATTCATCACCTACTTTTAAATCATCTACAGAATTAACTCTGAATTCTCTTAAATGTTTTTTAGGTTTTAAATTTACTTTTGTATAATGACCTCTTACAGGCTTAATTACTTTATGTTCTTTTACATCGCCAAATCCTAATTGTACAGCAGTGTATCCATCTGTTTCCACAGTTTTTAATTGTACTACTGTGCAAGGTCCAGCTTCTATAACTGTTACTGGAATGACTTTTCCTTGTTCATCAAAAATTTGTGTCATTCCAACTTTTTTTCCTATTAATGTTTTACTCATTGTTTTTTATTCCTCCTAACTATTGGCTGAGATATGTATATTTCAGCTTGGTTTTGATGCAATTTTAAGGATACATCTTCCTAATTATAATTTAATTTCAATGTCAACACCAGCTGGCAAATCAATTTTCATTAGATTATCAACTGTTTTTTGGGTTGGATAAAGAATATCGATTACTCTTTTATGTGTTCTCATTTCAAATTGTTCTCTTGAGTCTTTGTGTTTGTGTGGAGAACGTAAAATTGTAACAATTTCCTTTTCTGTTGGCAATGGAATAGGACCAGATACTTTTGCTCCTGTTTTTTTAGCAGTATCTACTATTTTTTCAGCAGACTGTTCTAAAACTACAGAATCATAAGCCTTTAATCTTATTCTAATTTTTTCACTTGTTACTGTGCTTTCTTTTTTTGTAGCCATTTAAATTTCCCTCCTTCTAATTTTTTCAAGACTTTTGGCCTTGTTTTTGGTCGGAAGTTATAACGCACCCTGGTGTTTCTTCTATTACCAATATTAAAGCCCAAGTTTATTACAAATATTTAACTTGGGATAAGTGCTTTTGTTAACTTACCGCCTGGTCTAAGCCATGACATACTCCATAAGAGTTCCCTCCAAGCCTTAAGCTTGTAGCCACATCTTACTTCATCGCTAAATATATGCTTTTATATTATACAACTCTATTTCTCCAATGTCAACAATTTTAAGAAAATTAATTCTAATATTTGCTATTTTATTATTTTTATGATATAATATTTTTTAACCTGTTATATTACAGGAATCTTTTTAGAAGGGAATTGCATACTATGGACCAGAAAAAAAACCAAAACAACTTTAAGCCTGAGAACTTCTCGGAAGTTTACTTGAATCCAAAGATTATTTTTGCAAAAAATCCTTGGGCAAGAAAAGAAGTTGAGTCCGGAAGAGCACGCATGTTGGGAGATTTCCCTAATGAGGACGGTTTTTTCATTCTTGAGCGTGCATAAGCTACAATTTCCTTTAATCTGGAAGGTGTTATACCTTCCAGTTCCTTTTTTACTTGTATTTAAAGTATTAATATGATATAATATATATATCATGGGTAATATCCCATTAATTATAAGATGGAGGTAATGTTATGAACAAAGAAGAAACACCACAGCACCACCATTTACAGTGGACGCCCACGCCAGTGACAATTCGGATTTGTTTGAGTGAGAAATCTCTTGATGATAAGAGTCGTTTCTTCTCTTACGTTTCGAAGGAAGAAGGTTTTACTATCCCTTCGCCTTGCTTCTTTACTACCACTAGTAAAGACAATAAGGCCTTCCGTGTGCAAATTAGTTTACCTAAAACTAATAAAGAAATTAATGAAAGAAACTCGCTTTCTTTTCATGTAATTTCTCCCATGGGAGACGTAAGCGTTGTATGCTCAAAGTTGAACATGGCTAGTGCACTTGGTTGCAGGATAGTTGCTCACCTGGAAAACAATGAAGTATCCTTTACTATTTGTTCTCCTGGTCCGTTGGCCGAAAAAAAATTAATAAAAAACTTCGAATTGTTTGATATGGCGCGTGACCTTCGCTGAAAAAAGAACCGCTTCTAATGAAGCGGTTCTTTTTTATTCATATTTATTATTCTGCTGATTCTGTACTTGCAGTTTCCTCAGTTTCTGGAGCTTCATAAGCTTCTAATATAGCTTTTTGAATCTTCTCTCTAGTATCAGCATTAATTGGATGAGCTATATCCTTGAATTCTCCGTTTGGAGTTTTTCTGCTTGGCATAGCAATGAATAATCCATTTTGACTTTCGATAACTTTAATGTCATGAACAACAAATTCATTATCGAATGTTACAGAAGCAACAGCTTTCATTCTGTTTTCTGAATTTACTTTTCTTAAACGTACATCTGTAATTTGCATTTTAAAGTACCTTCCTTTCCAGTTTTTTATACATTTCTTATGTACAATTATATTATTCGTCAAAAATATTTTTTTTCCTTCTTAATTTTACAATAATTTTTATTTTTTTTAATTCACTATTATTATTACAAGTTAATATTATAATATTATGAACTACAATTACTATAATTTCATAAAATATATTGAAAAAAAATGCATAAAAGTATATAATAGGTGAGAATTGAGTTGTGAGTGTTGAGATGTGAGAGTTTCATATATGTTAATAAACTATAATACATAAAAGGGGTGTTATTTTTTGGCGAATATAGAAGAACTTAGGCAATATAAGCATATACATATGATTGGAATTGGTGGGATTAGTATGAGTGGGATTGCCGAGATTTTAAAGTTTTGGGGATTTTATGTTACAGGTTCTGATTCCACTAGGTCTGAAATTACAGATAAATTAATTAATCATGGAATACATGTTGTTATTGGTCATAATCTAGAAGATTTAACAAAAGCTGATGCTGTGGTATATAGTGCCGCAATAAAAAAAGATGATATAGAGCTACTAAAAGCTCATGAATTAAATATTCCAACTATAGAAAGAGGTACTTTTTTAGGTCAAATTACAAAAGCTTTTCGTGATACTATTTGTATCTCTGGTACTCATGGTAAAACTACAACCACATCAATGATTTCTATGTGTTTTTTAGAAGCACATAAAGATCCATCTATTCAAGTTGGAGCATATTTAAAACCTATTAATGGTAATTATCGCGTTGGAAGCAGTGATTATTTTATTATTGAAGCTTGTGAATATGTAGAAAGCTATTTAAAATTATTTCCTAGAACAGAAGTTATTCTGAATATTGATAATGACCATCTAGACTACTTTGGAAATTTGGAAAATATAGTTCGTTCTTTTGGAAAGTATGTAAAGCTTCTTCCTGAGGATGGATTATTAGTTATAAATTGGGATGATGAAAATTGTAGGGCTATTGCAAGAAACACGCTAGCAAAAACAGTCACATATGGTATAGAAAATGAAAACGCAAATTTTGTAGCAAGAAATATATCATTTAATCAAAATGGTTTTCCTACTTTTGATGTTTATTATAACAATAATTTTTACAAAACAATTCGTCTATCTGTTCCAGGTCTTCATAATGTAATGAATTCGTTGGCTTGCATTGCAGTTTGTAATGAATATGGTATAGAAAAAGAAGATATTAAAAATGCATTGCAAAAATATACTGGTGCTCACAGAAGATTTGAATATGTTGGTTCATTTAATAAAGGGGTTTCTGTTTATGATGATTATGGGCATCATCCTACTGAAATTTTAGCAACAGCAAATGCCTTAAAGCAAAAAAATTACAGACAATCTTGGGTTGTTTTTCAGCCACATACATACAGCAGAACAAAGAATTTATTAGATGAATTTGCAAAAGCATTAATTAATTTTGATAATGTAATTGTTACTGATATTTATGCCGCTAGAGAAGATAATACTTACAATGTTTCTTCTTTAGACTTAGTAAATAGATTGAAAAGTTATGGTAAAAAAGCTTTATATATTTCTGATTTTGACGAAATCGCAAAATATCTAAAAGAACATACAATAGAAAACGATATTGTTTTAACATTAGGTGCGGGTACTGTTACAAGTATTGGTCCAAAATTAATATCAGATTAAAAACACGAAAAGTGGTTTTCCCACTTTTCGTGTTTTTTTTAATTACTATAATCTTGAGTTGCTAGTGTTGGAAATTTAAATTTCATACTAAGTTCTGAAATCACACCATCTTCTGTATGGTCAGTAAAAAAATTATCAGATCCTTTTAAAAAATATCTATATTTCATATCATTTGTTTGTTCTCCACCACCAATTACAACAGGGTCATCCCATGTGACATCAACCGCATACCAATTATTATTTATTTGTACATAATTCCATGCATGTGTTTCTGTTTCTCCTTGTGAGTTTAGAGCAGTACCAGAAACAAGTACACAAGGAACATTTAGTCCATCCATTAAATATTTAAAAGCTCTTGCATATCCTTCACAAACTGCTTTTCCATTTCTTAACGCCCCATAAATTGTATGCTCATCTTTTGATGTTTCACTTTCTTCATAACTTATAAAATAAATAAGCCAATTATGAACTTTTGCTATCTTAGTATATACATCATCATTAGATGTTTGTTCTATCATTTGTTCTTTTATATTTTCTAAATATGATATAGCATCTTCAACCTGAGATTGATTATTAAAACTACTAGAAAAGTAATTACTATTTTCACCAGGTCCTATTGATACTGTATATGTTCTAATTCCTCCAATATCATAGTAGTTGCTTGTTAGAGTAACTTTTGTAACATCAATATAAAATAGATCCACATTATCATAAGAAAATGCATTCCAAGCTGACTGAAAATCTTGACTAAAAGTTTCCATGCCTCCTTCAGTATTTAAAACGGTATTAAATTCAGTATCATAATCAATTACATAATTACCTGAAATTAAATTTTGTTTATTTGTTTTTAATCCATCATATATCTTTTTAGCATTGCTATTTAATTGGTTGTAATAATATGATGATACAATACTTTCTTCTGTTTCTTGTTCATTATTAGGGTTTTCATCTATAATTGGATCTAATATTGGAGTATTTACTTCTTCTTGGTTATTCACTGTGGGTTCAATGTTGTTATCAGCTTGAATGTTGGTCTCTAAGTTTTCTATATTAGTATTGTTATTATTCGTTTGTTCTGTATTCAAAAGCAATCCACTTAATAGAACACCTAAAACGGCTAAAATTCCTATTATTAATATTATAAATATCGCTGTTACTATTTTATTTCTTCTCATATTTCCCCCATTTTAATTAATTGTCCTCATTTGTTTTATCATAATATCAGCAAAAACAGCATATCCCATTGCTGGATCATTTACAAGTACATGTGTCACAGCTCCAATAAATTTATCATTTTGTATAATTGGTGCTCCACTCATTCCTTGTACTATTCCTCCTGTCTTTTCCAAAAGCTCTTCGTCTGTTACTTTTAATAGCATACTTTTATTGTCTTTATTATTTCCTATAAATATATTTTGAATTTCTATTTTATATTTTTTTCTTTTCCCGTTTTCCAGTTCACAAATAATTTCTGCATCTCCTTCTTCTATTTCGTCCCTTGATGCAACTTCTATTGCATCATTTGGTGAAATTGATAGATATGAAGGAGTATTTAAAATTCCATATACTCCAAATTCCGTATTTTTTGAAATTTGACCAATTGTATATCCAGCTTCAATGGTTCCTCTTATCTCCCCTGGGGTCCCTCTCTCTCCTTTTTGTATATCTAATATATTGGTAGTTACTAGTTCACCATTTGCTATTGTAATAAGGTCTGATGTGTCCACATCTAAAATACCATGACCTAGACATGCAAACATCCCCGTAGATGGTTCATAAAAAGTTAAAGTTCCTACACCTGCTGTTGCATCTCTTACCCATAACCCTAATTTATATTCATTATCTTTATTTTTTGCAGGTTTTATACTAGTTGTTATTGTTTCTTCATTATGCACATATTTTATATCAATTTTATTTCCATAACTAGCATTTACTTCTTGCATTAGTTCTGTAGTATTTGAAATATTGTTTTCATTAATTTGTATTATTCTATCTCCTTCTTTAATACCAGAATTTTCATATGGTTTTTTTCCTTCTATTTCTGACATCCCTACTACTAAAACACCCTCTGTATAGAGTTTCATACCTATTGCCTCACCAACAGGTACTACAGTAGTTTTAGGAATAATATTTACACTTACATTTTTTACATTAAATAAGTTAAATAAATTTAAGCTAAAATCTAATTTAGTTACATTTTCTAATTTATTTTTATTAATATTGCTAACCGCTTGTACAGTTTGTAAACTTTCATTTTCTTTAGAAACTAGACTCATGCCAAGCAAAGTATTAATTTCTAATTCTTCGCCTTCTATAATAATATAATTGTTTGGCAAAAAAGCGATAAAGCAAACATAAATGTAAATAAGAAGTAATATTATAATAATACAAATTTTTTTTAATATATTCATATGGTTTCTCCTTTATTTAATAGGATAACCATATTCATTATTTTTAAACAATCAATTATTTGTTTTATATAAATTATATTTTTCTCGCGCTAAAAAAGTTAAATAACTATTTCTTAATATTGAAATATCATAACTTCCAATTCTATTTGTTTCATTTGCAAAAATATCATTTTGCAAATCATATTTTCCACCTGCATTTACAATACAATTATAACATGCTGTATATGGCATTTGAACATTTGAATTTTGCACATGTTTATAATAATAACTTCCATCCATTGTCTGCTTTTCAAATGAAGTATTTATATATCCTCCAACAATAGTTTGTTGATATGCAGAATTTTCAACCAATTCGGTACAATTTGGCATATGATATTGTCCATCACTTGTTAAAATATATATTGAATCAACATCTACAAATTCATTGTTTTTATCATTTGGTATTACAACATAATTATTAAAGTATTTTCCACCTATTGGCATCCCCTGCATAAAAGATATAATACAAACATTATTTACTACTTTTTCCCAGTCTTCTTCTGTGAGTTCTGGAAGTGCATATTCATAAGATGAAATATTACCATTATAGCTATTTATTGCAGTAATTAAATTAGATATAATAGAATTTTTTATAACAGCTGTCCTGTGTTGATTAAATGTTGAGGCAATGTCTTCCGGATCCTGATTTTTTGTTTCAAAAATCGGCTCTGTAGCTGTGAATTCTAATTGCCTACTATTATCTGCTAATCTGATATTTTCTTGTCTTATATTTCCTAGTTTATCATTTACCCAATTGCTAAAATTATATGCATCTGTGTAATAATCTATAGCGCTTTGAGTTTGTCTATCTACTGCGTTTTTTATTTCTTGATTTTCAACTGTATGTGCTGTACCTTGGTTATACCAAAAATATGTATTACCACTTTTGTATATCTTTTGATTTTGGTATACTACATATGTATATTCACCATCTCTTACTCCTGAACTTTCACCATTATTAAATTTCAAATATTCCTTTAATGTTTCTGTTTCTTCTATTTCAGAGCCTTTATATTTATACACTTTATTTTCTGAATTCAATTCACAATCATCTACATTAATTAAATATCCCGAAAGAGATTCATATGTGCCATCAATGTTTCCATAAATACTAATAAAATTATCTAATGTAAAATTAACTACAAAATCAGTTTTACTATCTACGAAATATCTACATGAATAATAAACAAATGGTTTTAAGCCATATTCATATTTATTTGCATCATTTAATTGTGTATCTATAGTCATATCTATAAGTCCACCAGAATCATTTATCTGGGTATCACTATATGTATTATATCTTTTTCCATAAATATAATACCCATCATATAATGTATAAACAATTGCAGGTACATAAGTTTGTAATTCTGATTTTGTATAGCTTAGGCTAGCCATTAAAGAATTATAAAATGTATTCACAGATGCTTCTATATCTCTAATTTTCGAGTCGCTAACACTAGAATAATAGCTATTTGTTGTATTTAGTTGAAAGGCTTTTACCGCATCATAAGTTGCACCATTTAGTTTTGTAGTATAAGTTGTTTGTCTGTTTATAATATCAATTTGAGATTGTGTATAAAACCCTATAACTAATGATATCGGTAAAATTATAATCACAAAAATTACAGCTATATATTGAAATTTCATTTATATACCCTTTCTTTATTTTAAAATAGAGTGGAAAAACTATTCCACTCTCCATTACCATCTACTGTTAAAGAACAGTTTATTACTAATTAGATGAACCATTTACACTAACTGTAGCAGAATGTTGACCTGCTATTTGGTATGTATTATCCCCACTTATGCTATAGAAAAATCCTCTTAACATTTCAGCAATTGTTTTATTAGTATTTTTAACAGAAGCTGAGAAAATATCTCCTTCTTTCAAGCTTACTCTGCCATTTTCTTCTAATTTTTCTTCAATTTGGGTAGTATATTCATTATAATACAAATTTTCACCTATTTTAGTAATATCTGCTTGTGTCACTTTTACTCCTGGATTTTCATCAAGGTGTTTAATAGTTAGTTCAATATCATAAGAATTTCCCGTGCTTGATAATGTAGTTATAAATTGGTCATAATCATCTAGTGTTAATCTTCCAGTAGTTCCAACTTCTTCAACAAATTCAGTAGTAGCAGTTTGCACAGCTAATAGCGATATATCATCTGTTCTATCTGCCATTGACATTAGTGGAAATATAAACATTAAAATTGCTGCTAAGAATATTGCTATAATTGTAATTAAACTATCTGACATATTTAGTACCCCCTTCTATTATTCCTTTTGCATAATATTTAATTTATCAATTGATATATAATTACTCTTTTGTTTTTATTGTTTCTAACACCTTCATTTAATTGTGATGAAAGCAAAGTATCGTCTCTAGTATCTATTGAATACTCTCCAATGGTTTCTCTAAACTGGTTATCGCCATATTGCTCTATAAATCCATCATACTGATATTTTTCCCCAGTACCACTTGGATAATTAAATTCTCCCCCTTGCAAAAAAGCTTCTAAATTATTTCTGTAATCAGCAGTACTGCCTGTCCATGGTTCATGCCTAGCAGTTTCTTCATCTACATCAAATGAGCAAATCCAATTATCAGTTCTTTTAGTCTCACTCCTCATGCCTGGATATTTACTAGCAATTGAAGGAATATCTTGCAAAGTTCCAGCAGTATTTCCAGTCCATAGTAAAGCATTTGTTTTACTTTGATATAATTTTAGTCCATTACCATTAGCATCTAAAAAAACAACTGTGTAATTTTCTTTATAATACTTATATAGTGTAGGTATAACTGTTTCTAAACCCACAATTCTATATTTTGCATTATTTGTAGTGGTATCTAAATATTCATAATAGTTAGTTTCATCACTTACATATGCAACCATGTCTATTGTTGCTCTAGCTTGTGAAAACATTGTCATTGCCACCGTTAGCGCAATGACAAAAATGAGCATTGCTCCTGCCATAATGATGGCATCTGACGCATTTTCCATAATTTTCTCCTAAATTAAAACTATTTTGCTACAATTGTAATACTATTTGCTACACCAGATGTTCCATATCCAATAGTTACATCATATCTTTTTCCATTGTTAATGCTGTTTCTCATTGCAGATAATGTAGTACTATCTGTTACATCAGCATTGCTTCCCATTGTAACTTTAACTGTTTTTTCTGTATCGCCTGAATATTGAGCATTATTAGTAATAACAGTTGATAATAAACTTTTTACAACAGCACCAGTTCTATTTTCTCCTGCACTATTTTCAAATTTAGTGTTAAATGCTTGAATTTCTTGTTGTGTCATTGTAGATAAAGCATCATCAGTATTTAAGCTATTTACTACTAACACTCCCACACTTACTAATACAATAGAAATTAAGATTGCTCCCGCAATAATTAATGCTTTTGATGCATTTTCCATAATAAATTCCTCCCTTTACTTTTGTTATTTTATTATTTTTCTTTATGTATTTTGGGTATTACCCCAATATTAAAATCTTAATTAAATTTGTTCAAAGTATAAACTTTTTACTTGTCCATTTTCTTCATGATATTTTATTTCTGTACATTTAAAATTTTCACTTGCATAATATTTTATAAAATTTTCTATATCCTGAAATAAAATATCTTCAGATTTAACAATTTCATCTTTTCCTATAAATTTTATTTCAATAAAAATTGAATTTTCTGTTTCCAAATAATATATTTCATTACTGTCTTTCGGAACCTCATTTTGCTCATTATAATCTGCAACTTTATTTAATAATGTTGCTAAATCTGTTCCAAATATTGTTTTATCATAATATACCTCATATTGACTATTAAAGCTTTGAGCTCTTTTTTTGTCTATATTGTAATTATATAATAAAACTATAACAAATATCAAGATAATTATAAAAATTCCTAAAATTACTAATATTTTTCTTTTCATTAAATTCTAATTCTTTCTAAATGTAATACTTTTAACTCTTTGCCCATCATTTGTGCTACTATATTGTATATTTGCACAAGTAAAGTATTGTGTTTCTGCAGTTGTTTCACCTGTGCTACTATTTGCAGTATATTTTATGCTGTAATCATTTAGTAAACTCATGTAAGCGTCTTCATTAATATTTGCTCGTGTTAAATCCTTATTATTATAAGGTGAACCCGATATATTTTCTATAAATACACTAACATAATATTCATTATTTATGTCTGAATCTGTAAAGTCGAAGTCTTGATTATTTTTTTTCGCAAATCCTGCCAAGCTTACTATATCATGTATTGTGCAATCTACATTTGAAAATTTTTCAAAATTATTATTAAATTCTGCCAATACTCTACCGTCTATTTGCTCTTGTATATTTTGGCTAGTCCCTCCAAAAGTAGCAAAAAGGTAAACACCTATTGATATAATCATAACACCTATTAAAATACCTGCAGCCATCAAAATGGCTTTTGATGCATTCTCCATAATCTTTACCTTTCTTTTTTAGATTACACCTGTTCAAAATACATTGTAGAAATTCTACCATAGCTATTATAAGTTGTTCTTGTAGTATCACATCTAAATACCATACTCCTTAGTTCTGTTAATAGTGATTTAAGGTCAGTATAATCTGTATAATGGTCACTACTATTTCTATTCCAACCGTTTGCTTCCATTTCAGAAATTCTAGCAGAAATTCCATCATTGTAATTTTTTATATATTCTACACTCATGTTACTTCTTGCAGGAAGCCCCTCATAAATCATATTGCCATCATTGTCATATGGAGCTGTTATAGGTCTAGTTATTGTTACATAAACGTTAATTTTATTTTCTCTATAAAAATCACTATCTGGATTTTCATTATATAAAAGCCTATTATCATAATCCACAATAAGATTTGCTAATGATAAAAGTTCACTGCCATACAAGCCATCTGTGACATTATATGTATTAAATCTTCTATTATATTCTTCAATTTGTTCTATTGTTAAAGATGCGCTTTCTTCAGAATATGCCCCTCCTAATTGGTTGAAGAGTAACACTAATGCAGTTAAGATTATAATTGAAATTAAAATTCCTCCAGCTATTATAAGTGCTCTTGATGCATTTTCCATATAAAACCTCCTCTAAATGTAAGTTTATACTCCTGTACCAGAACTTGTATTAATTGAGTTCATGGTACCAGTCATACTGCTTAAACCTATAACAACTAATGGTACAATCAAGTAACCTACAAATAAAACTATCATTGGAGCAAATCCTATTACTTTACCTATTCTTCCTTTTCTTGAAATTAACCTTTCGTTAGATTCTTTTCTCTTTTCTTGGTAATATTCTCTTTCTGTATCTAATTCATCAAATGCATCTTCTATAGGAATTTTTTCCACAGCAGCTTGCAAACTTTCTACTATTCTAATAAATGGCTGATATGTAACATCATCTTTTAATTGCTCTAATGCTTCCCATGCGCCACTTTCATAATTGTTAACACATTTACTAATTGGCTCTTTAAAAATATTAGCATAGCGCTCTAACCACTCAAGGATAATTTCTACATTTACTCTTTCAATTTTCATAAGCATTAATATAATAGTGTTAAATTGCATTACTTCATCTTCCATCTCTAATTGCCTCATCTTAGCTTGGAAGGTTAACATCCAAATAGGTGCCATATATGCCATAACAGCAAATACTAGTGCTAATAATAACTCAAACCACTGCAAAGTCTCTGAGCTAACTGTTTTTAACTTAGTAGAAACTCTTTCTGCTGCTGTAAGTACTTCTTCATCACTACTTTCTATATAATCTTGGTTTACTCTACCCAATCTCATAACATTTGCAATTTCATCAACTTCAGTTTCCGGTCTTCCCGAAAAATATCTTAAGTACTCATTATCTGATTCGGTCAGTTCCATAGCCCTTCTTTCATCTTTGGATGCCATTTGTCCTATTACATTGTAGTCCTGTGTTGGATCCTCATAAACACCTTTAATTACAAGACCATGAATATAGTTAAATAAGAAAATACTTACTGCAAATGTCACAATACATATTAAAACTCTGTTAATATAAATCCACTGCTTTTTATCCTTGCTTGCAGCATCTTTCATTTTCCTTGTTAATCTTCTATCTTCTTTTGTTCCCTCTTTTGGCATTAAAGCATCAATCATCTTTTTTACTAAAGATAATTTATATAATTTTTCCTGCCATGGATTTTCTGTGTTTTTAGTGTTCATTGTTGTTGATCCATTATCTTTTAATTTACCAATCAAAAGATAGCAGACAAATGTTAATAGCATAATTAAAATCTGAACAATAAAACCCGTTTTTCCATTATAAAAGCTTTCTGTAAAAGTAAATTGTGATACAGCCCAATCTTTTAATGGTTGTAATGCCAAGATTGGCACTATTGATATAATTGATAAACTTTGAAATGTATAATCTAGTTTATCTCTTTTTAAAATCTCTAATTGCATCTCTTGAGTAATGTTATTTAAGTTTTTCAAATATAGAGATGTTTTATCTATAGTCCTGTCTCCAAATTCTTTTGTAAGATATGAGATTCCAGCAAATTCCTTTAAATAACTATTTGGTGCAATATCATAATATTTCTCCAGTTCTGATTCTGGGTCATTTGAAATAAGAACCTCATAAATCTTTTCTGCTTGTCTTGACATCTCTGGTTTTTCATCATCTTGCGCTACCTGATATATTGCTTCTTCCACCATGTTAAATTCATGATATGCATGCCTAATTTCTGAAAAGAATTCTATTTGCTGTTTCAATAACTTGTTATCTAATTTGTTTACCATACCATCCATAAAAGTATCTATCATAAATAACTCAAATAATAATAAAATAACAAGTAATAAAGCATTTGAATATGTTAAAACAATAATCGTAATTGTAAGTGGTATAATTATACACAAAGTCTTAGTTAAAATTGAAGCTGATTGTTTTCTAGTTAAATACTCATCTTCTACATTTATAATCTCTAATCTTCTACGCACTTTTAATAAATATCTTTTTAAAAATGGTGTTTTAAGATAATAAATATATAACTTCTGAAAAAGCATTTCAGATGAAAAAGATTTTTCTTTTGTGCCTTCTCTTAATTTTTGTATTTGTTTTATCTCAGAAGTACTAGTTTTTTTCTTTATAAATAAGTAAGCAATAATTATCAATAAAAATAAAACAATTGCACCAACTAATATATACATAATTATATTATTACTCAATCTTAATTCACCTGCTTTCTTTTATCAGAAGTTAGAAATTATAATTGATTCTCTAATTTTATAACTAATATCCTCTGTAAAATATTTTTGTTTGCTTAAAATTTCTTATATAATTTTAAACTTTTGTTGCATTCTTTGGTTTTCTTCCTCTCTTCTTAGGTTCAGCAACTTTTGCACTAACTATTTCCGTATCAAAATCTTCAAAACTCTTAGATGGCTTTATTCCCCAATTTCTTTCCAAGAAGTTATTAAATCCTTCAACGTCGCTACTGTCCATGTTTTCCCTCATAGCTTTAATATTAGCTTCACTTATTGGATTTGTTAAAACATACCTTCCATCTTGATATTCCATAATGTTCCTATATTGGTATAATTCACGGTTAGTTGTTTTAGTAAAGAATACTGTAGCATTGTCCATAAATTTGTCAAATTTTCCTTCTAAACTTTTTTCTTTTCTATAATCAAATGTATAATCGTTTTTATCTTCCACTGGTATACACTCTGTTACTCTTTCAATATACCTATTTCCCCTAAAATCTTTTACTAAATGAATATCAAAATTCAATACTTGTACAACTTGTTCCTCTGCTGTTTTTTCATCATTAAATACTCCAGATCTAAGCATAGAGTTACGCAATGCTGTTACTAAATCCGGAAACGTCTTAGCATGGTGAGTAAATAATGTAAACTTAGAAGCAACCTGTGCAGATTGTATCATCCAAGAAGCAACGGGGTCTGTTGCAACCTCACCTATAATATTAACAGAACCATCGGTTTTTTTCTGAACGTCCAAACAGTCTTGTCCAGATACTGTTTCTGTTTCTCTCATTGATAAAATATTTCTTGTTGGATATATTTTTCTTAGGTGTAACTCAAATGCAGTTTCTGTAATACGAAGGTTCATTGTCTCATAGATATTTTCAATCATAGCCATAAGCATTGTTGTTTTTCCGGCAGCCTTGCTCACCAGTAAGTGATATAATTCTTGCACCTTTTACTAAGTATTTTAATAAATCAATTGCATCTTCTTTACCTTTAAATCTAATAATTTGTTCCAAAGTTGCTCTTTTAACATCGAATTTTCTTACGAAAAATGCCCATGTTTCAGACATGCTTGGTCTTACTACAACAACACGAGAACCATCTTTCATTTCATTGATCTTATATCCGTTTGTATCAGACAACTGCCCAGGATTATTATATTTATAAATGTTTTGGCATACCCTTTTTAGTTCTGCTTCTGAACCAAAAGATAAAAATGCAAGCCTAATAGATTTACCATGGAACATTATCCATATACTATCACAAGCACGTGGTACCTTATGTTCTGCAATTTGATTTAAATAATCTCCTCCATCTGTTTGTGCTACTTGGCTTAAGAAAGACTCTGGTAATCCTGATACACCACCAGATATACCATCTATATTCATATCTCTAATCTCATCAATACTGCTATATCCCTTATAATGTTGATAAATTCTTTGCACAACAACATTTAATTTATCAGTAAAAGTAAGAACAAAGTTCTCTTTTTCATATATCTTATCTATTTCGTCAGGAGTAATTACATAGCAAGGCTTTGCTTCGCCTTCTACATATTTTAAATCATCCAAATGATATTTTTTTATTATCTCCCCCATAGCCTCATATCCAAATTCATTTTTATACATATATAATATAATATCAAATTTATCTTGAGGAGTTAGAAGTGATGGAATATCAAACGGAATTGCCTTTGAGACATTTGTTTCATTAACTCCATATTCCCTATAAAGCAAATCATATATAAGCTCTTTAATATACTTTTTATCGTTAACATCTCCATATGTACAGCCTTTTAAAGCTCTTTTTAATTCATACTTTTTCTGTTTTCTTCGCTTTAATTCTTCTTCTGAAAGACCTATATCATACAAGTTAATTTTTGTAATTTCATCAAGTCTCTTTTTAACGAAATCCCTCATCATATCCAAAGTATAAGTTTTATCGTCAACTTCAACAGTTGCCTCAACTTCTTCGCTTTGTCTTTTTTTGATGAATCGCATAAATATGAAGCCTGCTAACAAAATTATGATTAAAATTAAAAGTACATTAAGCATCTCTTGTTCTCCTTCCTGTAAAATTATATCTTCATCTGTAATTCTTGCAATTTAAAAATAATGCTATTATCTGTTTCTTTTACTGCCTTTAAGAAATTAGAGTTTCTATCAGTTTCATCTGAAATATTTCTAATCTTTAAAAAAAAGTCTATTATAGTTCCTTCTGATGCAGCCTCAAAAAATAATGTATTATATGGTGTAGTAGAAAGAGTCTTTTTTTCCTTTAAATATCTTGTAATATTTTTACTATTATACTTAGAAAATGGGTCATATTTTCCAATTGCCAGCATAACATTTTTTCTTTTATAAAAGTCATTAGATTCTCTTAGCTCCATAAAATCATTAACAGATTTTAATCTTTGGGTCAAATTAACTACAACTATATCTGAAGTAAGTAAGATATTTTCCAAATATTGTTGTGGTATTTTTCTACTTAAGTCAACAAATATAAGGTCATAATACCTATTTGCAACAGCAAGCACCTCTTGATAATACGAAACAATTTGCGTATATTCTTGGTAAGATTGTGTTTTTGGTGATAATAAAACATCTAATCTATCTCTTAAAACTATCCTAGAATAATTTTTAACAATCTCATTACTTGTTCTGTTACTTGCTAAAACCTTTATCAAACCTTCAATTCCTGATTCTATTCCCACTGTCTTATCATCAGCTTTAATAGCTCCTACAGGTCTTATTTTGTCATATTCCCAAAAGCAATTTTCCAAAGTAAGGTCATTAAAACTAGTAGAAACTATTAATATTTTATAATTATGTTCAATTGCCATATGTGCAGCAATTGCTGCAACAGATAGGGTTTGCCCTGTTTCTTTTGTTTCATTACTATGAAATGTGATAACTGCCATTATTTATACTCCTTTTTCCATTTGTCTGAAAACTTTTTTCAAGTCCCCAAATTCGTTTGGTTCAATCATTTTTTCTGTTAAATACAGTAAGCTATCTTTGTAAAATTGAGTAAGTCTTTTAAGTTTTATTTTTGCCACTCTTTGATTCTCTGCAATTACTACTTGGTCTCCCTGCTCAATTGGAAAATAAATCCTTTCTTCATCCCAGATAACTTTGTATCCCAAAGACAAATAATTCAAATATTCGTCTTCTTCTTCAGTAATATCCTTTGAAAAAAGTATCTTTGTTAATTGCATTGGTTCTTTTATTCCAGATAATATTTCTAAACCTCTTTTAAGTGAATATAAATCAAAGCCAGTTACAAAATAATTTTGAGAAGCAGATTTTATATCAAAATCCTCTAATGCTTCAGGAGAATCGATATCCAAAAATATATAATCATATTCAAATACTGCATGTTGTGGCATACCCAAATAATCTTTTATAGAAGCATAATCAGGAAAGCCTACTGCAATATCAATCCCCTCAAAATCTGTTACATATGCTCTAGATGGAGAAATTGCAGGAACAATATATTTTGCTTTTTGTAAAATTGTAGCATCAATAATCATGACTTTTTTTTCCATTTCGGTTAAAAGCCTAGATATATATATAATTAAATCTATTTTGTCATAAGCTCCTATAAAACCAACTGTTCTCATCGTTATCTCCAATCTATATTAATAAGTTCCACCTAAAGATTCTAGATATTTTTGTCTTTCTTCTTGTGCTCTTTGTAATTCTTCTTGTAAGTTTGTAACGGCATTGTCTGTAGCCTGTTCTCCATTTTCACTTAATCCACTATTTATTGGATTTCTTACAGAATCTCTTATATCTTTATCATTATATCTTTCTATAATTGCATTAGCAGCAGTTGTTACACAGTTTGGATCTCTGCGGATTAATGTTATTGTTTCATTATTTGGTATATATGTCAGATCAGCTGCTGTTTGTAAACCTGGCTCAACATATTGGTTAGCATATAAAATTGAACCTTCTATTTTATAGCATTCAACAATGGCACAGCTCAACGCTAAAATTTCTGTTTCAGATACATTTATTGAAATAGTATTTAAAGAAGGATAGCCACCAACATCTGGAATTGTTACCTGTTTATGTGATGCAACAATATAATCAGTTCCATTAGGTAATCTTAAACGAATATCTATATATTCTCCTGTTTCTAGTTGAGAAGGTAGCATTATCATATTATATTCTTGCTTTCTTAAATCATCCCCCAGTTGGTCTGATTGCGCAACCATATCTGTTGTGATAACAGTACCTGCGCTTAAGTTTATTTTGGAAATAACCTCTACACTTCCTACAATATTTCCATTTTCATCATACACAGTTGATAATTCATCCAAGTTAGATATTGTTAAAGCATTTGAAGGTATATTTGATGCACTTATTTCTTGCATAATTAATTTATCTGTGGTCACAGTTTCACCAGATGCTATATCTTGAGAAACTACATAAACACTTTGCATACTTGCTTCTTCCTCTTTCTGCTCCCTTGTTAATTTGGTAAGTTGAACTACTAATACAGCTATTATAATTCCTGTAATTAATAATGTAATTAACATACCTAACAAAAATGAATTTTGTGCTTTTCTTTGCATTGGATTTTTAGCCATTGCCTATTCCTCCTATTAATTCAAAATATCGTTACTTAATCTATTGTACAACATTTTATGTTTAAAAACAACAAATTAATCATGTTGTAATATAAATTTAATATGATTGTAATATATTTGTAATAATTAGAAGTTAGAGGTTAGAAAAGGAGTGACTAATAATCACTCCCTAAAACTCCAAATTCCAAATTCTAACCTCTAAACCTACATCTCCAATTACAGTTTCCGTCCATTATTTCTGCAATTTGTATTTGGTACTATTCTTGCATCACCTGTTAAATTTATGCTATTGCATGGACTTGTATTATTAATTGTAATTGGTGTTTCAACAATCCTTTCTCTGTCACTTTCACCACATTTTAATCTTTCAAGCAAACAGCAAATCCATTTTGTTAATACTGCTGTTAAGTAGGCTAAAATAGTATATAGAATTGTTAAAACTAAAAAACTGCTGTCAGAAAAAGCAAATGCCACAATCAAGTAAATAGCAAAAAAAGTAGCAGCTACTAATAACGGATTTTTTAAAATCTTTTGCAAAACAATGGATAATATAATAGTAGCAACAGGAAGTGCAAAGAAAATTAGTAAAGTATTCATATGCGTTCTCTCCTTTATCCTTTAATCTTCTAGATAATGTTTTTAATTTCTATTTCTATAGATTTTTCACACTATCTATTTCCCAACTATTATATTTTATGTAAAACGCTCAAATCTCGTTACACTTTTCTTTCCCCACCTCTCACCTCTCACTTTTCACTTCTCAATCAATACTCAACGTTCATTAAAAACAATCCTTGTGCTGGTAGAGTTTTACCTGCTTTTTTCCTATCTTTAGCTTCTAATATATTTTTCACTTCTTCTGGAGCAATATGTCCAAGTCCTACTTCTACTAAAGTTCCAGCAATTATTCTAACCATATTATATAAAAAACCACTTCCTGTAAGCATTACGATTACTCTTTCCTGCTCTTTCAAAACTTTTGCATTAAAAATAGTACGCACACTATTTTTACTACTTGTTCCACTTGATTTAAAACTAGTAAAATCATGCTCACCAATTAAATAATCTGCAGCCTTTTGCATATTTTCCACATTTAAAGGATTAGAAACATGATATGTAGTATTTCTATAAATTGCAGTTCCTTGGTCAGAATTATCTATTATATATGCATATGTTTTTTTGTGGCAGTTATATCTACTATGAAAATTTAAATCCACTTCTTCTGCCTTCAAAACTCTAATTGAATGTTTTAATTGTGAATTAATAGCTGTTGCCATTTTTTCAATAGGAAAATCAGAATTTATTTTAAAATTCGCAACCTGCCCAAACGCATGCACTCCGGCATCAGTTCTGCCGGAGCCAATTAAATCTATTTCTTCGTGAGTTACATTTTTTATTGCATTTTCTATTTCTCCTTGAATATTTAGTCGATTAGGTTGTTTTTGCCAACCATTATAATCTTTTCCATCATATTCAATAATCAATTTAACATTTCGCATTTATTTATCTTCTTTCTTTTCTTCATTTTCTGGTTGCTTTACAACATTTTTTTGCTTATATAATTTTATTCTTTCAACTCTTTTTTGCCTTTCATCACCAAATCTTTTTGTTATAACATTTTTTATTAAAATATTTCTTAGACTATCTTCTTTTACATCTGCAATTAAAGTTCCATCTTTTGCAACAGAGATCTTTCCAGTTTCTTCTGAAATAATTACTGCAATAGCATCAGATTCTTTAGATATTCCAATCCCCGCACGATGCCTTGTACCAAGCTCTTTTGCAATGTCCTTATCATCTGCAAGTGGCAAAATACATGCAGCTGCAGCAATTTTATTTTTAGAAATAATTACAGCACCATCATGTAGTGGAGTATTTGGCGTAAATAAATTCACAATCAATTGTGGCGAAACTTCTGCATCAACTTTTATGCCAGTATCTATAATGTCACTGATTTGTATATCTCTTTCTATTACAATTAATCCACCTGTTTTAGACTTAGCAAGCTCAATAGCTGCAATAACTACTTTGTAAATATCCTCTTTCGTTTTTGTCGCTAAATCTTTATCAAACCCAAAATACTTTGTTATTTTGTTTGTTCCAAGTTGTTCAAGCATCCTGCGTAATTCCGGCTGGAATATAACAATTAATGCTATAACACCATATGGCATGAAAAATGTTAAAACATAATTTAAAATTCTAAGTTGCAAAATATCACTTAATAATGTAATAATTAGAATTAAAACAATCCCTTTCAAAAGTTGCCATACCCTTGAATTTTTAGCATTTTTAATAAATTTATATAATAGATATCCTACTATTACTAAATCAAGGATTAATGTTATAAGTCTAAAAGGATTTTGTGATAAATCTATCATATAGCTTGTAAATGCGTTCCATATTCCATTAAAGCTAAAACCAATATTTTCAAACATAAATTACCTCTTTTATTTTTTCATTTGCTTTTATTATTGTGCCATATAAATAATTGAATATACTAAAGTAGCTGCAACAGAAAGTACCATCATTGCTGCTAAAATAATTGCCATAACCTTTGTTGCTACTTTACCAATATCTTTTTTAGTTTTTTGTTTTTTTGTCATTTAAAATCCCTCCCATATAAATTAGTTATAACATAAGTTTTATTTTTTTTCAACTACTTTGGGGTCAATTGACTTTTTTTTATATTATGATATAATTTGGTCTGTGGACCTCTAATATTTGATTAATATCATAATTATGTCATAACAAAAGTTAAAATTTATATTAAGAAGGATAGAATTATATGAAAAAAATATCAATTATAAACGCATGTACAGATTTAGGAGTTAATGTGAATGGTGCAAGTTTAGGTGCACAAATACTCACAAGAGATTTAAAATATCCTAACATTGCAAGTCGCTATACTGTACTTGATACCCAAAATAAAGAAGAAGTAAATTTAAAAATTCAAAATACTAATAGAAAGGAAATTTATGACTTTGTTCAGGAATTTAATTACTTACTACTTTCCATGCATGAATTACACTTTGAAGAAAATATGTCAGAAGAAGAAACAAAAAAATACAATAAAAAAATGCATGATTTAGTTTTAGCAATAAAAGCACTTGATACTAAAAATGAAAAAAGAAACTTAATACCTATTAATGAATTTAATAGTGAATTATATAAAATAGTAAGTGATACGATTAAAGAAGGTAATTTTCCCTTAACTGTTGGTGGTGATCATATTATTGCAATAGCTTCTAGTTTGGCTTCTTTAAAAGAACATAAAAATTTAGGAATTATTTGGTTTGACTCACATGCAGATTACAACACATATAAAACTTCTGTTACAGGTAATTTGCATGGGCTACCACTTGCTGTTGCAACACATTATGAAAAAAATATTTTAGCAGATTTTCATAATGGACCTTTTTATGACCCAAAACACACTGTTATTGTTGGCGGAAGGGATATAGACCCATGGGAATGGAATAATGTATTAGATGCAGGTGTTACTGTATTTTCAACACAGGATATAAAGAAATATGGTGCTGAAGATATTTGCAAAAAAGCTTTTGAGATTGCATCAAATGGTACAAATGGTGTTCACATTAGTTTTGATTTAGACTTAATTGACCCAGAAGTTGCACCTGGTGTATCTGTTCCAGCCAAAAATGGAATTAATTTAGAAGAAACCAAAACATTAGTAAATGAGATTACAAAAAATGGAGATATTATAAAGTCGGCAGACCTAGTTGAGTACAACCCTATTTATGATATAGATAATAAGACTGCAGAACTTGCAAAAGAAATTTTACAAAACTTTATCATTAGATTTTAAAAATTGGCATATTAGGAATTTCCTAATATGCCAATTTTGCAATAAGTGTTACTAAAAACGGAGATTTTTGACATTTTTTTGTAACTTATATATCCTCACAATTGTATTATAACGCTTGTCCTTGCTGTCGCCTTCCGTCCGCATGTCAAAAATAAATTTTTGACATGGGTAAAGTGGTTGGAAGGCTCTAGAACTACGCTAACGCTCCGCCTGCGCGGACTGCACTTATATAATACAATTGTGAGGATTTTATATGTTTACTATCTTTTGATTGTCAAAAATCTCCGTCCAAGTAAAATGACCTGTCCCTAAGTAAGACAAAAGTGGTAGATTTGGGACTGTCCCAAAAGCGACATTACCCAATCACTTACGTAATTCTGCGCCAAGAGTTTTTTCTAGTTCATCAATAATCTCAGACATAGCCATATTTACTTCTTCATCTTTTAAAGTCCTGTCTGGCACTCTAAATTTCAAACTATATGCCACACTCTTTTTGCTGTTTCCTAATTTTTCATTTCTATAAACATCAAATAATGTAGCTTCTTCCAAAATCTTTTTAGATTTCTTTTGGATTACTTTCTTAATTTCTCCTACTTCTACATTTTCATCTACAACCATACTAATATCCCTTTCTACTGCTGGGAATTTTATAATTGGCATGTATTTTTTGTTATTTCTAGCATACTTAGTTATCTTATCCAAATTTATTTCTGCTAATAATATTCTTTGAGAAATTCCATAATTTTTAGTAATTAATGGGTTTGCTTCCCCAAATGTTGCAATTACATCTGCTCCAACATTAACATTTGCACATCTTCCTGGGTGGTACATTTTGTTATTTGTTTCTTTTCTAATATCATATCTACTTAGTTGTGCTACTTGTAATACATTTTCCACCAAGCCTTTTAATGTGTAAAAATCTTCTTTTTCACTATACATACCAATTGTTAGAACATTGCTTTCCAATGGTAGCTCGCCTTTTTCTATAGCACTATTTTTATTTTGGTATGTCCTTGATAAATCAAATAGCTTTACAGCTTTATTTTTGTAATTATTGTTGTTTTCAAGCATTTGCATCATTGTTGGCACAGAAGTTGTTTTCATTATTGTGTAATCTTCGCTTAATGGGTTTTGGATATGAACTGCTTCTGTTAAATATGGATTATTACCATAAATATTGCATTTTTCTAAGTCTTTTTCACTTAAAAATCCATATGTGCAAATTTCTGATAAACCTAGGTTTACTAAATAATTAGAAACATTATCTTGTATGTTTTGCTCTTTATTTTTTCCTCCCAATGTTGTTTCTGCATTAATTAGTGTCATACCTAATTTATCATAACCATAAAATCTAAGCACCTCTTCTGCAACATCTGCTAATTGCTCTACATCTTCTCTAAAATATGGTGGTGTTACAATATCATTTTCTACTTTCATATCCAATTTTTTAAGAATTTCAAGCATTTCTTCTTTACTTGCATTAATTCCTAGTAGATTATTTATTTTTTCAACTTGTAAAGGAATATTATTTACCTTTTGCTTTGTTGGGTAAACATCAACCATGCCATCTACAGCTTCACCTGCACCTAGTAATTCCACTAATTCAATTGCACGGTTTACAGCCCTAAAAGCATTTTCTGGAGACAAACCTTTTTCATAACGGCTAGAAGCTTCTGTTCTTAACCCTACTGCTTTAGCAGTTTTTCTAACACTTCCTCCATAAAATACTGCAGATTCAAATACAACAGTTTGTGTATCATTTTCAATTTCTGAGTTTTGACCACCCATAACTCCTGCAATTGCTACTGGCTTTTTGTTATCCGCTATTACAAGCATATTTTCATCTAGGGTTCTTTCTTGGTCATCCAATGTTATTATTTTTTCATTTTTATTTGCTCTTCTAACTGTAATATGCTTTCCTTCAATTGAATTAATATCAAATGCGTGCATTGGCTGGCCAAGTTCTAGCATTACATAGTTTGTAATATCAACTATATTATTTATAGCCCTTACACCACAAGCATTTAATCTTTTTACCATCCACTCTGGAGATGGTGCAATTTTAACATTTTTCACTACTCTTGCAATATATCTGTAACAAAGGTCTGGTGCTGTTATATCCACTTTTAATCCTTCTATATTATCCTTATTTTCAACCTTCGTTTCATCTAGGTTTTTGCGAGGATTTTTAAAAGTCTCATCTAAAGAAGCAGCTACTTCTCTTCCCAATCCCTCAATAGATAAGCAATCAGGTCTATTAGGAGTAATTTCAAAATCAATAACAGTTTGGTTTAATCCTAAAATTTCTTTTATATCTTCTCCTAATTTTTTATCTAAATCTTTTAAAGCATTTTCATCTGATAAAATCATAATTCCATTTTCAATTTGGTTTGGATAACTATTAATATCCAACCCCAACTCTCCAACAGAACACATCATACCACATGAATCAATTCCTCTTAACTTTCCAGTTTTAATTTCAACTCCACCTGGTAATTTTGAGCCATCTTTTGCAATTGGTACAATATCACCTTCACGAATATTATCTGCACCTGTTACAATTTGCAAAATTTCTCCATTTCCAACATCAACTTTTGTAACAACAAGGTGGTCTGAATTTATATGTGGTTTAATTTTTAAAATTTTACCCACAACAACATTTTGTATATCTCCACCCTGTTCTTCAATTGTTTCAACTTTAGAACCAGTCATTGTCAAAATATTGCCTAATTCCTTAACATCCACATTTATATCTGCATATTCTTTTAACCATTCAATACTAGCTTTCATAAATTCCTCCTTGTGGGGACGGGTCCCTCTCACCCTAAATAGGGTGACTTGGGACGCTTCTCCAACTAACTTAAAACTGTTTTAAAAATCTAACATCATTTTCATATAGCAAACGCATATCATCAATCCCGAATTTTGCCATTGCAATTCTTTCTACGCCAAATCCAAATGCAAATCCGCTATATTCTTCTGGGTCTATGCCACAATTCTTAAGCACATTTGGGTGTACCATGCCGCAACCTAAAAGCTCTATCCAACCTTCGCCTTTGCATACTCTGCAACCTTTTCCACCACATACAAAGCATGATACATCTGCTTCTGCACTTGGCTCTGTAAATGGAAAATGGTGTGGTCTAAACCTAATTTGTGTTTTCTCACCCAAGCATTTTTTTGCAAACATATCAAGTGTTCCTTTTAAATCTGCCATTGATATATTTTTATCAATAACTAATCCTTCAATTTGGTGGAACACTGGTGAGTGTGTAGCATCAACACTATCTGAACGATAAACTGCCCCTGGGCAAATTATTTTTATTGGTGGTTTTTGCATTTCCATAACCCTTGCTTGCACTGATGATGTTTGAGAACGCAAAATAATATCATCTGTTACATAAAATGTATCTTGCACATCTCTTGCTGGATGATCAGGTGGTGTATTTAATTTATCAAAATTGTATGTTGCAAGTTCCACTTCTGGTCCATCTGCAATTTCATATCCCATACCAATAAAAATATCTTTAACATTATTTATAATTTGCGTAATTGGGTGATTACTTCCCAATGATATTTTTTTGCTTGGCATTGTCACATCTATATTTTCATTTAAAAGTTTTTCTTCTATTGCTTTTGCTTCAAAGGCTTTTTCTGCCTCTTGTATTTTATTTTCTAGTTCATCTCTTACTTTATTTACTAAACTTCCAACAACTGGTCTTTCTTCTGGTGATAGACTTCCCATGCCACGCAAAATCACTGTAAGTTCACCTTTTTTGCCTAAGTATTTTATCCTTACATCATTTAATTTTGCTAGGTCACTAGCACCTTGTATTTCTTCTAAGGCTTTTTGCCTAATTTGTGAAATTTTTTCCTGCATTAATATTGCTCCCTTCCCTTTATGTTGAATTCTTTGAACGCAACAATTATACCTCATTATATGCAAAAAAACAACAAAATTCATAAAAAAAGATTAATTCATAAGCATTTTAAATTAAATCGACATTTTTTTCAAAAACATATTCCCTTTTTATTCAGAATATAGTATAATGGAATTGTTGTTAAGAAATTTTTTTAAAGGAGAAAAAACTATGTGGTATATTTGGTTAATTTTAGCTGGCATATTTGCTATTGCAGAAATTATAACACCTAGCTTTTTAATTATTTGGTTAAGTGCAGGTAGCCTTTGTAGTATGGTTACAAGCTTTTTTACAGATAATTTAGTAATACAAATTGCAGTTTTTGTTATATCTTCAGCAATTTTTATTTTCTTTACAAGACCACTTGCTAAAAAGTTAACAAAAAAAGACAAAGATGTTGTAACAAATGCTTTTGCAATTGTTGGTAAAAAAGCAGTTGTTATAGAAGATATCAATTCTACTTTTGGAACAGGTCAAATTATGGTTGATGGAGAAGTTTGGGCTGCAAAAACAGAAACTGATGATATTATCCCTAAAGATACAGAAGTATTTATTTTAGCAATTGATGGTGTAAAAGCTGTTGTTAGTTCTAAATCTGCTAAAGTAGAAAAAGAAAATGTTTAAATTTGTTATTAATATTTATTATATATAAGGAGGAAATTTTTATGATATGGGTTTTATTAGTCCTATTAGTTATTATTTTAGTTATTGCATTTAAAACAATTAAAATAGTA
>CALXUZ010000011.1 GCA_944391825.1 uncultured Clostridia bacterium
TTTACCATGAAGGGGTGACATTTCTAAAAAAAAAATTTATACTTTATGGGGTGACATTATCACAAATTAATCACACAGTCAGTTAAATACATCTTTACAAAATCTCCTTTCAGCTATATAATACATAACTGAAAGGAGAAATTTGTATTATGAGCTTTAAATTTGAAAGAAAAGTAAACTATTATGAAACAGATAGAATGGGCATTGTGCATCATTCTAATTATATAAGATACCTAGAAGAAGCAAGGTGTGCATGGCTAGAAAGTGTGGATATGCCTTTTTGGCTTTTGGAACAAAATGATATAACAATACCAGTATTGGGAGTAAATTGTGAATATAAACACCATGTTACATTTGGTGATACTATTGTAATTAAGCCATTTGTAAAAGAATATAATGGTGTAAGAATGACAGTTGGATATGATGTGATAGATGAAAAATCAGGTCTAACTGTTATTAATGCTGAAACAAAGCATTGCTTTACTAATAGAAGTTTAAGACCAATTAACTTAAAAAAGCATGCACCACAGTTTAATGAAAAGTTTGAAATTTTATTAGAAAAATGAGTTTGAGTTTATTTAAAAAGTATAATTTATATAAATTAATTATTGCTATATATAAAAATATATATTGCTCAACAAGAAGGAAAAATTTTATTATACAAAAAGAAAGGATGATTTAATATGAAAGAAATAATAATTAAAGTAGAAGGTATGGTATGTAATGGTTGTGAAAATAGAGTACAAAATGCAGTAAAACAAATAGAGGGTGTAGAAAATG
Organism: uncultured Clostridia bacterium; assembly: GCA_944391825.1. GTDB lineage: Bacteria > Bacillota > Clostridia > TANB77 > CAG-508 > CAG-273. The sequence continues at coordinate 781 of CALXUZ010000011.1, forward strand.
TGGTTGCAGATTACAAAGCTGGAACCGTAAAAATTACAACAATTGAAAGTTTAGATGAAAATTTAATAAAGGAGAAAATTGAAGATATTGGTTTTGAAGTAAAAGATTAAGAAGGAGAAAAATTAGTTTATGAAAAAAGTAATTTTAGCAATTGATGGAATGACATGTTCTGCATGTTCAAACGGGCTAGAAAAGTACTTGAATAAACAAAATGGTGTAATTAATGCAAATGTAAATTTAGTTATGGCAAATGCAACTATTGAATATGATGAAAAAATATTAGATATATCAAAATTAGAAGAATTTGTTAAGCAAGCAGGTTTTAAAAGTTTAGGAGAATTTAAAGAAATTAAAATTGAAAAAAAGAGCAAAAAGGAAAAGGTAACATTCATTATTTTTACAATACTTGCAATTTTGCTTATGTATATTTCAATGGGACATATGATAAATTTGCCAAGTGTTCCTTTTTTAGACCCACATACAAATAGCTTAAATTATATGCTAAGTTTGCTTATACTAACAATAGCATTTTTAATATATGGTTTTGATATTTTAAAAAATGGATATAAAAATTTAGTACATGGAACGCCTAATATGGATACACTCGTTGGAATAGGAGTTTTAGCAAGTTTTACATATAGTGTATATAACATGTATTTAGTATACAGGGGAAATACTAATTTACTAATGCATTTATACTTTGAATCTGCAGCCATTGTTATTTACTTTATAAAACTAGGCAGATACATAGATGGAATTAGCAAAGATAAAACAAAAGAGGCAATAGGCAAGTTAGTTGAAATTACACCAAATAAGGCAACTATAAAGATTGATGGAATGGAAAAAGAAGTAACACTTGATGAGATTTCTAAAGGTGATATTGTAATAGCAAGACCAGGAGAAAAAATTGCAGTAGATGGTGAGGTTATTCTTGGTAAAACACATATTGATGAATCATTTATTACAGGAGAAAGTAAGCCGGTTACCAAAGAAATTGGAAGTAAAGTAATTGCTGGAAGTATTAATTATGATGGATATATAGAATATAGGGCAGAAAGAATTGGAAAAGAATCAACCATATCAGAAATTGTAAGGGCTGTAGTAGAAGCAAGTAATACAAAAGCACCAATTGCAAAAGTTGCAGACAAAGTATCTGGGATTTTTGTACCAGTTGTAATAGCTATAGCTGTTATAACATTTATCATATACCTATTAATAGGTCAAGGTTTTGAAGAAGCTATAACTACATTTGTTACAATATTAGTGGTTGCATGCCCATGTTCATTAGGTTTAGCAACACCACTTGCAATAGTAGTAGCAGAAGGTTTATGTGCAAGTAATGGAATTCTAGTAAAGAAAAGTGAAATACTAGAAAATGCACAAAAAACAAATGTAATAGTTTTCGATAAAACCGGAACCTTAACATATGGAAAACTAAAAATTTCTAAAATTAAAAATTATTCAGATATGGAAGACAGCAAATTATTGCAATTGGTAGGAAGTATTGAGAAAAAATCTACACACCCAATTGGGAAAGCTTTTACCGATTATTTAAAAGAAAACAAAATCGAATTAATAGAAGTGGAAGATTTTTCAGACTTATCAGGACTAGGTATAAAAGCAAATGTGAATGGTGATGAGGTATTAGTAGGAAATGCAAAATTACTTGCTAAATATGAAATTGTAAATAATCACATTGATGATGAAAAACAGATAGCGGAAGAAGGAAATAGCATAGTATATGTTGTAAAAAACGAGGAGATAATAGGCTTAATCGGCGTTAATGATATTGTTAGAGAAAATGCAAAAGAAGTAATTTTAGAACTTAATAAAAGAAAAGTTAAAACAATAATGCTAACAGGGGATAACAAACAAACTGCTGAGAAAATAGCTGAAAATATAGGAATTACAGAGGTTATTTCTGAAGTTATGCCAAAGGAAAAAGCAAGCACGGTTAAAGATTTAAAACAAAGTGGAAATTTTGTGATGATGTGTGGAGATGGAATAAATGATAGCCCAGCGCTAGCCAGTGCAGATATTGGAATTAGTGTAAAAAGTGGAACTGATATAGCAATGGATTCATCAAATGTAATACTTACAAAAAATGATTTAGGAAACATAATAAAGCTAATTGATATTAGTAAAAAAACAATAAGAAATATAAAACAGAACTTGTTTTGGGCATTTTTCTATAATCTTTTAATGATACCTATAGCAATGGGAGTGCTAAAGCCTATTGGAATATCAATAAATCCAATGCTTGCAAGCTTAGCAATGGTGTTTAGCAGTATTACAGTAATATGCAATAGTTTAAGATTAAAAAGTAAAAATTGAGTATATTTTATAAATTTCAAGTAAAACTAATGTTGTAATAACATTAGTTTTTTTGTGCAAAATACGAAGGTGATAAATCTGGTTTTAAATATATTATTTATAGTAATAGGTTTCATATTTTTGGTAAAAGGTGCTGATTTGTTGTTAAAATCGGCTATTAGTATTGCCAAAAAATTTGGATTATCAGAAATGCTTATAGGGTTAACAATAGTTGCAATAGGAACATCACTACCAGAAATATTTATTACAATTACCTCTAGCATAGATGGATACTCTGACTTAATAATAGGAAATGCTATAGGTAGTTGTATTTGCAATTTTTTATTAGTTATGGGCATATCTGCAATAATAACTCCCGTAAATTTAGATAGAAGAATTGTAAGAACACATTTACCAATTGCAATAGCAATTATGATTTTAGTTCTAATTTTAGGAAATTCAAATAAATATGAGATTACAAGGTGTCAGGGCTTTATATTACTTTTATTTAGTGTAATATACATTGTATATACAGTGTATAAAGAAAGAAAAATAAAAGATAAAAAAATAGAGAAAGAAATTATGGAGGAAGTTGAGTCAAAAGAATACCATTCTACACCTACAATTATTATTTATTTAATATTAGGACTATTTGGACTTAAATTTGGTTCTGACTTTGTTGTAGATAATTCTATATTAGTGGCACAAATGATGGGATTATCAGAGAAATTTATAGGAATGACAATAGTTGCAGTAGGTACTGCTTTGCCAGAGATTATAACTGGAATTATTGCTGCAAGAAGAAATGAAACAGATTTACTTTTGGGTAATATAACTGGTTCAAACATCTTAAATTTATGTTTGCTAATAGGATTAGGTGCAGTTATTAATCCTCTAAACACTGCAACTGATTTTAATAATAGCATATTGATATTAATTGCTATAACTGTTTTTTTACAATTAATTGCAATTATTAATAAGAAAAGTAGCCTAAACAAAGAGCATGGATTTTTTTTAATTTTTCTTTATGCTATCTATATTTTTAGTATAATTTAAAAAACAGGCTATTCGTAAAACGCATATTTCTACTGCTTTTAAAAATATGAATTAAGATAGAATAGCCTATTTTGTATATTTAAATAAAAAAAATGCATACTAATTGTATCTGCAAAAAGATACATTAATTAGCAATTAAATTAAAAATAGCAATTAATTATAGGATACAAAAAAGGAGTATGGCAAAATGGAAAAATTAAAAAAAATTGGGAAATATATAATAATTAGTACTGCTTGTTTAGCAGGCCTTTTAGGCATATCAGCGTATCTAAATAAGGATGCTAAAGCTTCTACTAAGCTAGATGGTATTGAAAATTTTCCAAGTAGTTATCAGCAATATTTAAAAGAAATACAAAAAAAACACCCAAATTGGAAGTTTAAGGCTTTGTATACAAATTTGGATTGGAGTTATGTAATATCACAGGAAAATAAATTTGGGGTGAATTTAGTACCAAAAAATTATTCGGATACTTGGAAAAATACCACACCTGGGCAATATAATGTGGAAGTAGATAGTGGATGGGTGGATAGCTCTAAAAGAGCAGTTGAATATTGTATGGATCCTAGAAATTTTTTAAACGAAGTTAGGCTTTTTCAATTTGAAGCATTATCATATGAAAATCATACAAATAGTTTAGATGGTATAGAAAAAATTTTATATGGTACAGAATTTTATAATACTAAAGTATCATATATTACTAGTAGCGGCAGTATGGTAAATATGACGGAAAAATATTCTGACTTAATATTAAAAGCTGCCAAAACTTCAAGTGTTAGCCAATATCATTTAGCTTCACGTATAAAACAAGAAGTAGGACCATTTTTATCACATAGTTCTATAAGTGGAAAAGTGTCAGGATATGAAGGATTATACAATTTTTATAACATAGGTGCAACAAGTTCAGCGGAACCAATGGGAGCAATTATAAATGGCCTAAAATATGCTAAAGATGGTAAAGGAGCCCCTCAAACTACTAAAGATAAATACTTAATTCCATGGAATACTAAAGAAAGAGCAATTACAGGTGGGGCAATATTTATAGGTTCTAGTTATATAAATGTTGGGCAAAATACAATATATTTACAAAAATTTGACGTAAATGACGATAGGGGTGGAACGTTATTTACACACCAGTATATGACGAATGTTTTAGCACCATATAGTGAGTCAAAATCAATATATAATGGATATAGTAAAAGTGGACTTCTAAATAATGAGATAACATTTATTATTCCTGTGTATAATAATATGCCAGAAATTCCTCAAGATAGTCCAGATATAAATTTAAATAACTTCACAAAAGAAAATACAAAGGTTTATTGCAATGCCAATACTGTTAATATACGTACTGGACCTTCTACTTCTTATGAAATAATTACTACTGTTAATCAAAATGATAAAATGACTAGAATTTATAAAGGAAAACAGTCTGGTGAAAGATGGGACAAGGTTATTTTAGAAAATGGAATAGTAGGATATATTTATCAAACATATGTAACAGAAATGCCAGCAGTTCAAATAGAAAAAATAGAAGTGGGTATTGATAATAATAAAATAAAAAAAGGAGAAAGAAAAAAATTAACAGTTACAATTACTCCACAAGAAGCAAGTAACCACAGTGTGGAATATAGTTCTAGTAATTCTAGGATAGTAACAGTAGACGGTAGTGGTAATATTCATGCTGTTCAATCAGGAACGGCGACCATTACAGTAAAGGCAAAAGAAAATAACGTAAAAGGGCAAATTAATATAACTGTATATACTCCAGTGGATAAAGTGAACCTAGACCAGTCTGAAATCTATATGCAGGTAGGAGATACTTTTAAAATTAATGCTGATATAGAACCAAATGATGCAGATAATAAAACAATTGTATATACAAGCAATAACACAGATGTGGCGACAGTGGGTGAACAAGGAACAATTACAGCAAAACAAGCAGGAAGCACTAGTATTGTAGGTAGTAGTAAAGAAAATGCTAATATAAAAGCTGAGTGTAAACTAACTGTAGTAGAAAAAATGGAAGATTCAGAAATTCATATTGATAGTTCTTTAACAGTGAATAGTATGGAGATAACAGGAATAGATTATAATAAAAACACAGTAAAGGATATTAAAGAAAAAATTATAACTGATTTAGAAGTGGAAATTGTAGATTATCAAAATAAAGTATTAAAAGATACTGATAGAGTAGGAACCGGAAGCAAGATATTAATAAAAAAAGATGATAAAGTTATAAGGCAGTATCAAGTAGTTTTATATGGTGATGTTGATGGAACTGGAAAGATAGACAGTGTTGATTTATTAGTATTGCAAAGGCACATTTTACAGATAAAAACATTGGACCCTATTTTCAGAAAAGCGGCTAATATTGATAAAAATGGAAATAAACCAACTTCAGTTGATTTACTTTTAATTCAAAGGCATATTTTGAGGTTACAGTTAATTGAGCAGTAATCAACGCATTAGAACTGTCTTTTTCGATTTTTAAAACCTCTCCCCTTTTGGGGGCATCTGTAACTCGGCATAAATGCCTCGAACAGCTGTCACAATGGTCACCCATGTAAGACCTTAAAAATCTCAAAAGAAGTTTCTAATGCTACTAAAAATAGTTAAATAATTAAAGTCTCACTTAATCGATTTTAAAAGATTTATGCCATTAAATAGCAAGGAGGTAGAGTGTTGAAAACAAAAGTAATTACAATAGTAATATTAGTATTATGCATTTGCGGTGCTTGTACAATTTGCAATGCGACGCAAACTGGAAGTGTATATTTGGAAAGTAATAAAAATAATGTAGAAAAAGATGAAGAAATTGAAATAACAGTTAATTTAAGCGGTAATGAAACAGTAGCATTTAATATATTGCTTAATTTTGATGATACTAAATGGGAGTATATATCGGATATAGAAAGTGCTAATGTGGAAAATGGTAATATTCTCTATGTTTGGTATGATGAAGCGGGTGGAAGTAATGCTAAACAAGGCGAGCTTGTTAAATTTAAATTTAAGGCAAAGGAAAATGGATTATCTACTTTTAATATAAGTGGTGAATTCTACAATTCATCTGGACAGCAGATAGAAGCGGATTTTAAAGAAATGCAAGTTCAAATAGGAAAAGAAGATACAACTTTAGAATTACAATCTGAAGAAGAAAAAGGTGGTAGTAACGAAGCAAATAATAGCTATCTACAATCATTTAGACTTGATGTGGAAGGAATAAGTCCAGAATTTGATAAAAATATTCATGAATATTATATAACACTACCTACTAAAGTCAAAGATTTGGAAGTGTTAGCAATTAGTGAAAATCCAAAAGCTACAATAAATATTGCTGGAAATGAAAGATTGAAAAATGGAAGTAATACTATTAAGATTGAAGTGATATCAGAGGATAAATCAACAAATAAAGTTTATAATATTTATGTTACAAGAACTGATAATGCCGAGGAAGCAAATGCAAATTTAGAAATTTTGGCAATTGAAAATACATTACTTACACCTGCATTTAATATAAATGAGACTAATTACAATGCAGAAGTAGGAAAAAATGTAGAAGATTTAAATGTATTTGCAGTACCAGAAAATGAAAATGCAAAAATAGAAGTTACTGGTGGAAGCAATTTGAAAGAGGGAGATAACACTGTAATTATAACAGTTACTGCAGAAAATGAATATACAGTAAAAGAATATAAAATAAATGTGCATAAAAGAAATGAAAAAGAACAGATAGAATATCAGCAAGAACAAGAAGAACAAAAAGAAAAACTAGAAGAGGCATATGAGATAGAGAAACTTAGTGCTGATGAGGAAAAAGCAAATAGCGTTCAAGAAGGAAAGGAAGATAAGGAAACGGAAGAAAAGACTGAAAATATTATTTTCACACTTATAGGAACAATAATTAGTATTTTAGTTTTAGGTTTTACAGTTTATAGAATAATTAAAGAAAAAAAGTGGCATGAATAAACATGTCGCTTTTTGTACTTGTTAAAGACATAATTTTGTGATATATTATTGTGTATATTAAATAAGGAGATATTTATATGGAAAATAAAGAAGAAAAAATAGAAGAAGCAGTGAAAAAAGAAGAAAATCAAGAAGAAATTAAAACTCAAGAGGAAAAAAGCAAAAGAAAACAAATTGCGGAAAAAGAATTAAAAAAAGTAAAAAAAGAAGCTAGTGAATTTAAAAAGTTTATTTCAAGAGGTAATGTAATAGACTTGGCTGTCGGTGTTGTTGTAGGTGGAGCTTTTACAGCAATTTCCAATAGTTTAGTAAAAGATATTATAACTCCACTTATTGGAATAATTGTTGGTGGATTGGATTTATCCAATCTAACATTTAAAATAGGTGATGCCAAAATTGCATATGGCTCATTTATTCAATCTATTATTGACTTTTTACTTATTGCCCTTTGTATTTTTGTGGTAATTCGTTTGTTTGAAAAATTAAAGCTAAAGGAAGCAAAGGAAAAAAAGGTTGAAACACCACCGAAAAAAAGTGATGAAGTAGTGTTGTTAGAGGAAATTAGAGACTTGCTAAAAAAAGAACAAACATTAAAAAAATAGCAATAATATTAAGCTTAAAATCTAACTTGCACTACATATAATTTAATGATATAATGAGGCAAAATTATTATATACAAAACTTAGAGGAGATAATATCAATGGTATTGGCAGAAATAATAAAAGATCATATTACATATGCACAACAAATTTTAAAACTGGCTAAAGCAGATTTGATAAAAACATATAAAGGTGCTGCACTTGGGTGGTCGTGGGCTATTATTAAGCCTGCAGTTACAATTTTTGTATATTGGTTTACATTTGAAATAGGACTTAGAGCAGGAAAAGATGTTAACCGGATATCCATTTTTTTTGTGGTTAATTGCAGGTGTTATACCATGGTTTTATATAAGTGATATGTTGACAGCAGGCTCGGATACAATACGAAAGTACAGTTATTTAGTAACTAAAATGAAATTCCCTGTTTCTACTATTCCGACTTTTGTTAGCATTTCAAAATTTATTGTGCATATTGCATTAGTTATTATTATGATAATAATCTTTTGCGTAGCTGGGCATACACCAACTATCTATATTCTTCAATTACCATTTTATATGTTACTAATGTATATATTCTTTACAATATGGAGTTTATTTGCATCATTACTTTCATCCATGAGTAAAGACTTTGGAAATCTGGTAAAATCAATGGTGACAGCGGTTTTTTGGCTATCAGGAATTTTGTGGAATCCAGAGACTATACAGATTGCTTGGGTTAAAAAATTGTTAATGCTTAATCCAGTTACATTTTTAACTACTGGTTTTAGAAATTGTTTTATTAATCATACTTGGTTTTGGGAACAACCAAAAAGATTAATGTATTTTGTAATTATTACGGTGCTAATGCTTATTTTAGCAATTTGGACATATAAAAAATTAAGAAAAGAAATTCCAGATGTATTGAATTAAAGGAGTTTAAAAGTGGAAGAACAAAAAGATGTTGTTATTAAATTTGATAATGTAACAAAAATGTATAAATTATTTAAAAATGATAAAAGAAGACTTTTATATACTTTTTGTAAAAGAATAAAATATAAAGAGAAAAAAGCTGTTAATAATGTTTCTTTTGACATAAAAAGAGGAGAAACTGTTGCTTTATTTGGAAGAAATGGTGCAGGTAAATCTACTATTTTGAAAATGATTACAGGAGTATGCTTTCCGACAACAGGAGAAATTATGGTTAAAGGCAGAGTTAGTGCGCTATTGGAATTGACATCAGGATTTGACCCTGAGTTTACAGGCAGGGAAAATATCTATCTAAAAGGACAATTATTAGGGCTAAAAGATAAAGAAATAAGAGATCTGGAGCAAGAAATCATAAATTTTGCAGAACTAGAAGAATATATAGACCAACCAGTAAGAACATATTCTAGTGGTATGAAGGCAAGGCTTGGGTTTTCAATTAATGTGAATATAAAACCTGAAATTTTAATTGTTGATGAAGCTTTAAGTGTTGGAGATGAAGAATTTAAAAGAAAATGTGTTAAAAAGGTAAATGAAATTGTAAATAAAGAAAATGTTACACTTTTATTTGTAACACATGCTACTGGTGTGGCAAGGGAATTCTGTAAAAGAGGCATGGTAATGGAAAAAGGAAAAGTTACATTTGATGGAAGTATAGAAGATGCAGTTAAAGTTTATGATAATTCACTAACAAAATAAAAAATAGGAGGTATAAAAAATGAATTTTGGAGGAATATTAGCCGGAGGAAAAGGAACAAGGATGGGTAAAACAGATTTACCAAAACAATTTTTAATGTTAGGAGAAAAGCCAATTATTATACACACTATAGAGCAGTTTTTGGTTTCACCAGCAATTGATGAAATTGTAGTAGGGGTTCCGGAAAATTGGATTGACTATACAAAAGATATTATTGAAAAATATTGTAAGGATGACAGAATACATGTTATTCAAGGTGGTAAAAATAGAAATGGTACTATTATGAATATTTGCAAATATATTTGTGAGAATTTTAAAGATAAAGATAATATTATAGTAACTCATGATGCGGTAAGACCATTTGTAACTCAAAGAATTATTAAAGAAAATGTGGAAACTTGCAAGAAAATAGGGGCTGCTGATACTGTAATTTCTGCAAGTGATACAATAGTAGAATCAAAAGATGGGGAAATAATTTCAAATATCCCAATACGTAGTCAAATGTATCAAGGGCAAACTCCACAAAGCTTTAATGTAGAAGAATTTATTAAACAGTATGAATCTTTAACAGAGGAAGAAAAAGAAATTTTAACAGATGCAACGAAAACATATGTGTTAAAAGGAAAAAAAGTTGGGCTAGTGGCAGGCGAACCTTATAATATGAAGATAACGACTAAATATGATTTAAAACTAGCAAATTTAATGCTTAATAATTTAAAGAGTGAGGAAGAATAAAATATGATAAATGAAATTGTAAAATTAGTATCACCTAAAAATTTAGAAACTTTTTTTCAAGATGAACAATATACTGATGAAATGGTAGTTGTTAGACCAACTTATTTATCTATATGTGCTGCAGATCAAAGATATTATCAAGGCAAAAGAAAAAAGGAGATTTTAGACAAAAAATTGCCTTTAGCATTAATACATGAAGCTGTAGGACAAGTTATATATGATAAAAAAGGTGAATATAAAAGAGGTCAGAGAGTAGTAATGATTCCTAATACACCAATAGAGAAAGATGAGGTTATTCGTGAGAATTATTTACGAAGCTCCAAATTTCGCTCTAGCAGTGCAGATGGTTTTATGCAAAGCGCGGTTTATATTAGGCGTGATAGAATTATTCCTATTGGAAATATAGAAGAAGCAATAGGCTCACTTTTAGAACTTTGCAGTGTTTCTGTAAATGCTATTGAAACTTTTATTCAAAAAAGTCATAAAAGAAAAAATGTTATTGGAGTATGGGGATGTGGAAGTGTTGGTTATATTACCACATTATTGTTAAAAAAGTGTTTTCCAGAAAGCAAAATCGTTATTGTTGGTACAAGAATGGAAAAGCTAACCTATTTTTCTTTTGCAGATGACATAAAAATGATTACAGAACTAGAACCAAACTTTAGAATAGACCATGCTTTTGAGTGTGTTGGAGGAGAGAAATCAGCAGATGCTATCAATCAGATTATAGATTATATTAATCCGGAAGGAACTATTTCTTTATTAGGTGTATCTGAAGAACCGGTGGATATTAATACAAGGATGGTTTTGGAAAAAGGATTACAACTTATAGGAAATAGCAGAAGTGGATATAATGATTTTAAAAAATCAGTTGAATTATTGCAAGATAAGCAGATGCAAGCGTACTTATCTAATATTATTTCGGAGGAAATAGAGATTAATAATATAAATGATATTAATGAGGCTTTTGATAAAGATATAAACAATGAATTCAAAACAGTAATGAAATGGAATTTATAAGGAGAAAACAAAATGAAAAAATTCATAGGAAGGTTATTTAAGGCATTTAGACAATTAGGAATAGCTATTTTAAATAGGATTTTTATTGTATGTCTACCTTTAAAAGAAAACAGAGTATTATTTATTTCTGATGTAAGAGAAAATATCGGTGGCAACTTGGAATTTATATATAATTATTTAGGGGACCAATATGAAAAAGTAGTGTCTTTTAAGAAAGATACTAGGACAAAAAGAAATATTAAAGATAAAATTGAAATGGTAAAATATTTATCTACTTCAAAATATATATTCCTAGAAGAAATCGTACAAGCTACTTCTTACTTGAAAGTTAGAAAAGGACAAGAATTAATACAGCTATGGCATGCTGCTGGAGCCTACAAGAGATTTGGGCATAGCAGAGAATCTACAGATTTAACAAGGATACATAAAGGATACAAAAAATATACTAAAGCAATTACCAGTTCTGAAGCAATTAGACCATGTTATGCAGAAGCTTTTGGCATGGATTTAGAAAAAGTACAAGCTACAGGCTCTCCTAGAACAGATTTATTTTTTGACGAAGAATATAAAAGAAAGAAAAAAGAAGAAATATATAACAAATATCCTTTTTTAAAGGATAAAAAAGTAATTCTATTTGCACCAACTTATAGGGGAACACAAGCACGTAATGCGCATTATGATATGGAAATGCTAAATTTAGATAAAATTTATGAAAAGTTAAAAAATGAAAACTGTATTTTTATTTTTAAATGGCACCCATATTTATATAACAATATAGTTAGAAAAAACAACGAAGTTTATAAAGAATATTTAAAATATCCAGAGTTTTATTATGATTTATCAGATGAAAGGGATATTAACAATTTATTACTAGTAACAGACATACTAATAACTGATTATTCTTCAGTAATTTTTGATTATGTATTTATGAATAAACCAATTATATATTTTACATATGATGAGGAAGAATATATCAATAATGGCAGAGGGCTATATTTTCCTTTTGAGGAATATGTATATGGACTTGTTACTAAAAATGATGATGAGCTTATATCTGCCATTTTAAAAGATGACATGATGCTAGAAAAAAGAGAAGTTTTTAAAGAGAAATTTTTAGGTGCTTGTGATGGTAATTCAACAAAGAAAACATATGAGTGGGTTTTTGAAAACAAACTTCCCGAATATACTTTAACACTAAAATGACTATAGGAGGAGAAAATGTCAATAATTCTAATAAAAATTGGAATTGCTATTTCAAACTTTATTTATTTTTTTATAAAGTTATTTCCGGTTAAGAAAAATAAAGTTACTTTTATTAGCAGACAAAGTAATGATGCTTCTATAGATTTTAAAATGATGGTGGAAAAACTAAAGGAGAAAGATATAAACTGTAAGATAGTATTACTTTGTAAAAGATTAGAAAATGGAATTTTTAGTCAAATAAGATATTGTTTCCATATACTAAGACAAATGTACCATATTGCTACATCAAAGGTTGTTGTTTTAGACAGCTATTGTATTCCTATTTGTATTTTAAAACACAAAAAGAGTTTAGTAGTAATACAAATTTGGCATGCCTTAGGTTCTCTTAAAAAATTTGGATATTCGTCTTTAGATAAAAAAGACGGAAGAAGTAGTAAAATAGCTAAAGCAATGAGGATGCACTATAATTACACATATATTTTAACTTCTAGCAAAGTTTCAAAAAAGTATTTTATGGAAGCTTTTAATGCGAAAGAAGAACAAATGAAAGTAATGAACTTGCCAAGAGTAGATTTTTTGAAGTCTAAAATTACAAGTGAAGAAATCAAAAATAAATTTTATGAAATATACCCAGAAGCAAATAATGATAAAAAAATAATCTTATATTGTCCAACTCAACGTAAAAGTGGCAAAGTTCCACTTGGGGAAATTATAGAAGAAATTCCGTTTGAAAAATATAATTTAATGGTAAAATTACATAATGGAAAAGAAATTTTATACACAAATAAAGGTAAAATTTTAAAAGGAAGATTTTTTACAGGTATGGAACTTTTACATGTCGGAGATTATATTATTACTGATTATTCTGCTATTGTATATGAGGCAGCAATTACTAAAAAGCCAATTTATTTTTATGCATATGATTATATCAATTATATGCAAGATAGAGGAACATATATTGACTATAAAAAAGAGATGCCGGGACCAATTTGTGAAGATTTTAAACAGATTATAGAAATGATAGAAAGTAATTATTATGATGAAGAAAAAGAGGAGAGATTTTGCCATAAATATATTGAAAATTTAGAAAAAAATGCAACAGAACAATTGACCAATTTTATACTAGGTAAAATAAAAGAATAACAAAGGAGATGAAGAATGAATTACAAGTATAAGTTTTCAATTATAATACCAATATATAATGCTAAAGAATATATAGAAAAAACAATTAGAAGTGTTATTAATCAAACGATAGGATTTAAAAAAAATATTCAATTAATCTTAATAAATGATGGAAGTACAGATGAATCGGAAGATATTTGCTTAAAATATAAGAGAAAATACCCAGAAAATATTGTGTATTATAAAAAAGAAAATGAAGGTGTTAGCAAAGCTAGAAATTATGGTATGCAATATATTCAAGGAAAATATGTTAATTTTTTTGATAGTGATGACATATGGGATAAAACAGCATTTTCAAAAGCTTATAAGATGTTAGAAAAACATAATGAAATAGATTTTGTATCTTTTAGGGTGAAACTTTTTGATGCGAAAACTGGATTTCATGTTTTAGATTATAGATTTGATAAAGGCAGTAGAATTGTTGATATAAATAAAGAGCCATACTGTATTCAAACATTTATAGGTACAACAATTTTTAGATATGATGCTATTAAAAATTGCGTGTTTGATACTAAATTAAAATATGCTGAAGACACTAAATTTGTAAATGAACTACTTTTCAAAAAGCAAAAATATGGAATAATAGCAGATGCTATTTATTATTATAGAAAAAGAAAAGATCAAAGTAGTGCTACTCAGATGGGGGCACAAAACCATTTTTATTATGATTCATTAGAAGGAACATATTTGTATTTAATGCAAAAATCAATTGAAAATTTTGGAAATGTAACAAAATATTTTCAAGCATTAACTATGTATGAATTACAATGGAGAATTAAGAGAAAAATTACAGAGGATTTAGAACAGCATAAAAAAGAAGAATATATTAAATCATTCGAAAAAATAATTTCCTATATAGATGATGATGTTATTTTAAATCAAAAATCAATTGGCTATGAATATAAGATATTAGCATTAAAAGTAAAGTATAAAGATCAATTATTGCAAAAACTTGAAACAAGAAAACAAGGAATTTATATAGGTGAAAATTTGCTAGTTAATTACCAAGATATTACAAATATAATAGAAACATCTAAAATAGAAAATGATAATTTACTTATAGATGGAGAAATATTTTTATTAGATAAAACAATGGAATTATACTATAATATCAACAATGGAGAGGAACGTATAAAAATACAATTTTATGCAACTAAGCAAATAAAAAATGTATTTGACAACAAATATGATATTCAAGTTAGAAATGTATACCGTATACAAATTCCATTAAAAAATGTAAAAAACATACAAGTTGAATTAAAAATAAATAATGAATATTGGCAAATAAAAAATAAATTTATTAATTTTTCTAGAATTAATAATTTTAAAGTGGGATATTATTATGCAAATAAATACCTAATTACCAAAAAGAATAATAGTATAATTGTTAAGTACAAACCAAGCCCATTAAATGTTATCTCCAAAGAAATAGTTTTTTTATTATTTATTACATTTAAAAGAAGAAAAATTAAAGTGGCTACGCAGAGAATGTTATATTGGATAACAAAGCCATTTTTACCCAAAAATATCTGGCTTTTTTCAGACAGGGAATTTATGGCAAGAGATAGCGGAGAATTAATGTTTAAATTTACCAATAGCCAAGAAAATATTAATAAGAGAAGTACTTATTTTGTAATTGATAAACATTATAACGATTATAAAAGAATGAAGCAATATGGTAATGTAATTAGTTATCACTCACTTAAATATAAATTATTATTTTTAAATTGTAGATATGATATATCTTCACATGCAGATGCATATGTTACAAATCCATTTGGAAAATCACGAAAATATTATATAGATTTATTTAAATTCGATTATATTTATCTTACACATGGAATACTATTACATGATTCTTCATCTTGGCTTAATAGATTGAACACTAATATTTGCTTAAATGTTGTAACAAGCCCATTAGAATATAACAGTATATTATCAGGCAATTATTATTTTAGACCAGAAGAACTAATGAAAACTGGTTTGCCAAGACATGATAATTTAATGAAAGATGACGTAAAAGAAGAAAATAAAATATTGATTATGGCTAGTTGGAGATCTAAATTGGCAGGAAAAGTTATAAAAGGAACGCAAAGAAGGGAATATAATCAAAAATTTAAAGATACTGAATATTGTAAATTCTATAACAACCTTTTCAAAGATGAAAGATTACAAGAAAGATTAAAAAAATATAATTATAAAATTAAATTTTGTGTACATCCAAGTTTTAGGACACAATTTGAAGATTTTAAGGGAAATGAATTTGTAGAAATAGCTATTGATGTAGATTCTCAATATGAAACAAAGTCATCTAAAATGCTAATTACTGATTATTCATCTGCTGCTTGTGATTTTGCTTATCTAAAAAAACCAGTAATTTATGCAAATTTTGACTTGGACCATATTTATCAAATTCACTATTATAATAAAGGATATTTTGATTATGACATAAATGGATTTGGACCTAATTGTAAGAATTATGAAGATACTATTAATGAAATTATAAAATGTGTTGAAAATAATTGTAAAATTGAAGAAAAATACAAGAAAAGATGTGAAGAATTTTTTTATTATCATGATGATAATAATTGCAAGCGAGTTTATGAAAAAATATTGGAACATGATGAACAGAAAAACTGTGCCAAACAATAAAATAATGCAATTGGGAATAATCCCCAATTGCATTATTTTTCTAATTTATGGAATACTTTTTTACCTTTTCTTAAAATAGCATAACCATCCTTAAAATCTTTATCAGATAGCTCATATGTTGTATCTGAAATTTTTTCATCATTTAAAGAAATTCCACCTTGTTCAATTAAAATTCTAGCCTGACCTTTAGAAGGTGCAAATCCAATTTGTATCATAGCATCTAAGATTGAACATGGAAGAGTTTCTATTTTAGATGTTGGCATATTGTCTAAACTTCCTTTTCCTTCAAATAAAGCTTTAGAAGCTTCTTCAGCTTTTATTGCTTCTTCTTCGCCGTGAATTAATTTGGTAATTTCAAAAGCAGCCACTTTTTTAGCTTCATTTATTCTCTCATCTTGATATGCACATAGTTCATCGACTTTTTCCATTGGTAAAAATGTGAGCAATGATAAAACTGTTTTTACATCTGCGTCATCTATATTTCTCCAGTATTGGTAAAATTCATATGGAGAAGTTTTGTTAGGGTCTAGCCATAATGCACCTTTTTCAGTTTTTCCCATTTTTTTACCTTCTTTGGTAACTAGAAGCTTAAAAGTCAAGCCAAAAGAATCTGAATGTCCGACTCTACGAATTAAGTCAACACCACCTAATATATTAGACCACTGATCATTTCCACCCATTTGCAATTTACAACCATAATCATTATATAGTTTCAAAAAGTCATATGATTGCATTAACATATATCCAAGTTCAAAGAAAGTAAGACCTCTTTCCATCCTTTGTTTATAGCATTCTGCAGCAAGCATTTTATTTACAGAAAATAAAGAGCCAATGTCTCTCATGAACTCTATAAAATTTAGATTCAAAAGCCAATCTGCATTATTTACAAAAATTGCAGCATTTTTACCTTCAAAACTTAAGAATTTTGACATTTGTTTTTTAAAGCACTCAACATTATGGTTAATTTCTTCACGAGACATCATCCTTCTCATATCAGTTTTGCCAGAAGGATCACCAATAGTTGCAGTTCCACCACCGATTAATAAAATAGGTTTATGACCTGCTTTTTGCATGTATGAAGCTACCATTAAAGAAATAAAATGACCAATATGTAAGCTATCTGCAGTAGGATCAAATCCTATATAAAAAGGTACACTTTCTTTGTCTAATAAATCTCTTAATTCTTCGTGTGTTACTTGTTCAATAAACCCTCTTTTTGTCAATGTGTCAAATACATTTTCTTTATTCATTAAATCATTCCTTTCCCTATTACAAATAAAAGATTATTAGTATTTTATCACATAAATTCCAAAAAACAAGTGAAAATGTAAAAAAAGTATTATTATAAAAAAATGTCTAAACAATAGTTGACAATCTGACCTATATACATTATAAAAGGGGATATTGCAACAAAATTGACATAAGAATTCCTGTAATGCTATAATTCAAATGAGGTGATTATATTGGAAAAAGATATTAACTTAGAAAAAGTATATGATAATTATGTAAAAGGTTGGAATGGAAGAATGAAGAAGGGAGAGTTACCAGAAACTCAACAAGAGGTCACATATCCACATCCAAGTAAACCAGAAGAAAAAACGTCACAAAACTATATAGAATATGATGATTTAGCAGTAGTGGTATTTGTAAGGAAAAATAAAGATGGACAATTTGAATTTGCACTAGTAGAACAAGAAGCTCCTGCATTTATCTATGATGAAAATGATGAAAAAACTGAAAAGGGTTATTATGGAATAATGTTGGAAGCACAAATTTTTGCTTTACCAGAAAAAAATAAGATACCAGAAAATATAAATAAATGGATAGAAGAACAAATATTGGATATGGGGTTGGAAATGGAAGGATTTGCACCGTTAGATGATTCTAAAACTGCTATTACACAATCTTTTACAAATCAAAATGCCAGATTTTATATAGTTGGAATTAAATATGAAGAACAAGACAGAGAAAACAATATTCATTGGTTTCCAATTTCAGAATTAGAATCATATTTAAATATGCAAAGAAACGGAGGAAAAGATGGAATTCATAGTTCCGTTTTGACTTTATATCCAATGGAATTATTGAGAAATAAATATAAAATAGAAATTAAAAATATGCAACCAAAAGAGTTTAAATTAGATAGAGAATTACCAAAGTTGCAGTTAATCGATAAAAAAGTTACTAATCCAAGTTATCGTTTTAGTATTGCGGAATCAAGCTATATTAATCCAAAAGATGGAAAAGTAAAGATAGCTACCTATTTAATATCGCGTTCAAATTCTGCAAATTCTGTTTTAATGACAAGGGATAATAAATATATATTTTTATCTCCTCAACAAAGATCTCCATTTTTAGCAGAAGGAGAAGAAATTAAAACAGAAATAGCTGGGGGACTAAATGAGGGTAAAACTTATGAAGCAACCGCATTTGCTGAACTATCAGAAGAACAGGGATTTAAAGCAGAAAGTATTGAAGAATTTACAGGACCACTTGCAGCCACTCCTTTAAATTCAGAACTTACCAAAGCTTATATGGCATATTATGAACAAGGGTTAGAAGTAGAGCAAAAGTTAGATGAACAAGAAAAAATAGGACAAAAACGCTCAATACCATTTGATATGTTAAAACAGAATTTAAACGATTCTAGAATTCCTTTGACAACTAAATATTATATTATGTTAAAATCTAGAGATTTAGAACAAAAAGAAGTAGTAATTGAAGAAAGGTAAAAATTAAATAAAAGCATTAAATAATGCAATGGAGCTATACCTCCTAATTGCATTATTTTTAAATTTAAAACAAGTGAAAATGTAAAAAAAGGTTTACTCAAAATAAATATAATGATATAATGTGTCTAGTTTTTAGAGAAATGAGGTTATATTATGGAATGGATTACTAATGGATTAACAGAAATTGAGCCAAACAATATAAGTAATAAGGAACAAAAAGAAAAGGTAGCAAAAGAAATAGCGCTGAAAGCTAAAGATGGAGATATAATTGGTTTTGGTTCTGGCTCTACTTCATATTTGGCAATAAAGGAGCTTGCAAAAAGGATGGAAGAAGAAAATTTAAAAATTACAGCAATTCCAACTTCTTTTGAAATTAAAGCATTATGCCAAGAACTAAAAATTCCGACAGTTAGTATTTTAGAAAACAAACCTGACTGGGCTTTTGATGGTGCAGATGAAGTATCAAAAGAAGACAATATTATAATTAAAGGCAGAGGGGCAGCAATGTTTAAAGAAAAATTAAATATTGCAAATTCAGGAATTACATATATTTTAGTTGATGATAGCAAATTTGTGGACAAATTAAATGAAAAATTTCCAATTCCAATTGAAGTATACCCAGAAGCTGTAAATAGTGTAAAAGAGGCTTTAATTGATTTAGGTGCAACAAAGTGTATACTTAGAAAAGCAGAAAAAAAGGATGGACCGGTATTTACAGAAAATAATAATGTTATATTAGATACAAAGTTTGCGGAAATTTATGAAACACTTGAAGAAGATATAAAATCTATTACAGGGGTAATTGAAAGCGGTTTATTTATAGATTATCCTATTGAAGTATTACATTAAAATAGAGGAGGAAAAGATTATGTGGGGAGATATAGCAATAGCCTTTTTATTAGCGTTTATTACTGCATATGTGTTAACACCATATACTATGAGGCTTGCTAAAAAAGTAGGAGCAATAGATATACCAAATGATAGAAGGGTAAATAAAAAGCCAATGCCTAGACTTGGAGGAATTGCTGTAATTTGTGGTTTTTTAGTATCAATGATTTACTTATTAATTGTTATGAGTGTAGAAAACACTATAAACTTATTTGGTGAAGAACAATATTGGTTAAAATTATTAGGATTTTTTGGTGGGATTTTAATTTTAGGAATTACATGTTTTTTCGATGATTCAAAAGGAATTCCTAGTTGGGCTAAACTAATTGCACAAATACTTGCAGCAGTTGTTGTAGTGGCTTGTGGTATACGTATTGAAAATATTAATTTACCATTTTTTCAGGGGGAAATATGGTTTAATGAGTGGTTTTCATACATATTAACAGTTTGCTGGATTATAGGGATTACAAATGCCATTAATTTAATTGATGGTTTAGATGGCTTGTCATCAGGGATTAGCTTAATTTCATGTGTTTCTCTATTAATTATATTTACTCTCAATAACTCACCATTGATTGCCATTTTACTAATAACTGCTTTAGGTGGATCTATAGTTGGATTTTTACCATTTAACTTTAGTCCTGCAAGAACATTTATAGGGGATACTGGCTCTAACTTTTTAGGGTTTTCACTTGCAATTATATCAATTTTGCGGAGTTGCAAAAACATATACAGCTTTAGTACTAATAGCTCCAATTATAGTTCTTGGATTACCAATATTTGATACTATTTATGCAATAATTAGAAGAATTATAAAAGGTAAATCGTTAAAAGCAGTTTTTATGGCTGATAAAGGGCATCTACATCATAGACTTATGAAAAAAGGATATACACAAAAACAAGCTGTACTAATTCTATATGGGTTAACTGCAATTTTAGGTATGTTTGCAACAATTCTTTTGGAAAGTGGAATTTGGAAGGCATTATCTTTTGCCTTATTAGTTATTGCATTTATTGTAATTGGGTATAAGGATATTTTTAAGGTGAAACAAGATGAGGAAAATTCTGAAGAAAATATAAATGTGCAGCATGTTAGACATGATAAATAATTATAAAGGAATGAATTTTTAATATGGAAGAAGAAAGATTAATTAGCCCAGAGTTAGAAGATGTTCAAGAAGAAAAAATGGAAAAAACTCTAAGACCCAAAACATTGGATGAATATATTGGTCAAAATAAAGTAAAAGAGAACATGAAAATATATATAGAGGCTGCCAAAAAAAGAGGGGAGCCTCTTGACCATGTTTTGTTATATGGACCACCAGGACTTGGAAAAACCACTCTAGCAAATATTATTTCAAATGAAATGAATTCAAATATTAAAATTACTTCTGGTCCAGCTATTGAAAAACCAGGAGATTTAGCGGCATTACTTACAAACTTATCAGAATTTGAGGTGCTATTTATTGATGAAATACATAGATTGAACAAAAGTGTGGAAGAAATTTTATATCCTGCATTAGAAGACTATACACTTGATATTATTATAGGAAAAGGTCCAAGTGCAAGGTCAATAAGACTGGATTTACCTAAGTTCACATTAATTGGAGCAACTACAAGGGCAGGAGCGTTGGCAACCCCATTAAGGGACCGTTTTGGAATTGTGCATCACTTGGAATTCTATGATACAAAAGATTTAACAACAATTGTAAAAAGATCTGCTAAAATTTTGGATGTAGAAATAGATAATGAATCAGCTACAGAAATTGCAAGGCGTTCAAGGGGAACACCAAGAATTGCAAATAGACTATTAAAAAGAGTAAGAGATTATGCCGCTGTTTTAGATAATGGAAATATTAATTTAAAAGTTGCCAAAACTGCATTAACAAAACTAGAAATTGACGACATGGGGCTTGATAATATAGATAGAAAAATATTAGAAACAATGATATTAAATTACGGTGGAAGACCAGTAGGAATTGAAACATTGGCTTCAACTATTGGCGAAGAAGTTGAGACACTAGAAGATGTATATGAGCCATATTTGATGCAAAATGGATTTTTAGGAAGAACACCAAGGGGAAGAATTGCGTTGCCAAAAGCATATGAGCACTTGAATTTGCCAAATCCAAATAATTAATTTATATCAAGGGGAACTAAAATGAAGATAATTTTAAAATATATTGTTATATTCATTATATTAATTAGCATATTTGTCGCTACGCTTTGCTTATCGTGTTTAATTCCATCAAGTTTGCTAAAAGAAAATGTGCAAGAGTCTTCAGAGATATTGTTAAGTGAAAGCAATAGAAAGAAAGTGTATATACCTATAAAGCAATTAACATTTCAATTTGATAATTTTACAGATGCACTTATGATAAATACTGCATATTCCATAGACAGTAAAACTCCACTTTATTCTGCTTTTACTGCTAAAAAAAACTATATACCTGGTACAACTAAAACTATCATGCAAGACTCGGTAAGTGAATTAAAATCAGCTTCAAAGTACAATGGATATCATAATGAAGTAGGAGAACTATATGATGTCGCACATGACGATATAGAAGAATCTTTTGAATATGCAAGATATTGGCATGGGTATTTAATATTTTTAAGACCACTTCTATTATTATTTAATGTTAATACTATAAGAATTATTTTAACTATAATATTTATTTTACTTGGTATTTGGCTATTATATTTGATTTATAAAAAACTTTCTCCAATTTTAGCAATAATCTTTTTTATAGGACTTGTTGGGGTAGAATATCTATATATGGGAATTTCACTTCAAGGCGCATCAATATTTTTGATATTAATGATTGCCTCAATTTATATATTGATTAGAAATGAAAAAATAAAAAATATAGGAATTATATTTTTTGTAATAGGAATGCTCACAAACTTTTTTGACTTTTTGACAGTTCCGATTTTAACATATGGTGTGCCACTTATTATATATTTTTTATTACAACAAAAAAACAGAGATTTAACTTTTAAAGAAACCATAATTATATTTTTAAAAACAGGAATAAGCTGGATTTTGGGATATGCAGGAACTTGGATTGCTAAATGGATATTAATGGACTTAATTTATGATAGAAACTTATTAGAAACAGCAATACGGTCAAGTTATATACCGTTCTGTGGGAACAGGCAAAAAATATTCATATGCTACTATTTTAGGGTTAAATATTATATATGTTTTACTTCCATTAGTAATTAATACTGCAATAGGGCTTGGAATTTTCATAGTTCAGAAAAAAGATAATAATAAAATAACTAAAGAATTAGAGGCTAGATTTCCATACATTGTAATAGCCATAATGCCTTTTGTATGGTATTTTGTATTAAAAAATCACTCAATGTATCATAGCTTTTTTACATATAGAAATTTATTATTAACAATAATAACTGTACCTATAATAATAGCATTTTCAAAGCAATTATATACAGAAAAAGTAAAAAGAAAGGAAATAAAGTATGAGCAAAATAGCAGTAATGATACCATGTTATAATGAAGAAATTACTATTGAAAAAGTAATTAAAGATTTTAGAAAAGAACTTCCAGAAGCAGATATATATGTTTATGATAATAATTCAACAGACAAGACTGCTGAAATTGCAACAAAAAGCAATGCAATTGTAAGAAAAGAACATAATCAAGGTAAGGGAAATGTTATAAGAAGGATGTTTAGAGAAATTGATGCAGATATATATGTTATGGTTGATGGCGATGATACATATCCGGCAGAAATGGTGCATGAGCTTATTAAGCCAATTAAAGAAAAAACAGCAGATATGGTAATAGGTGATAGATTATCAAATGGAACATATAAAAAAGAAAACAAAAGGAAATTCCATGGATTAGGAAATGGGATGGTAAAAGAAAGTATAAATAAGTTATTTAATACAAATTTAAAAGACATAATGACAGGTTATAGAGCATTTAATAAAATGTTTGTTAAAAATATGCCTGTTCTAAGTTCCAAATTTGAAATAGAAACAGAAATGACTTTACATGCATTGGATAAAAAATTCATAATAAAAGAAGTACCAATTGTGTATAGAGATAGACCTGAAGGAAGTAAGTCAAAATTAAATACTGTAAAAGATGGATTTAAAGTTTTAAAAACTATACTTAGCATGTACAAAGATTTTAGGCCAAGAAAATTTTTCTTTGCTTTAGCATTTATTTTATTTATATTGGGGTTAATTCCAGGAATACCAGTAATTATAGAGTTTATAAAAACACAATATATAACAAAATTACCTTCTGCAGTATTAGCAACAGGCTTTATGATAATGGCAACAGTAGCTTTGCAGTGTGGAATAATATTAGATACAATAGTTAAAGCAAATAAGCAAAAATATGAACTTAACTTAATAAGATATGAAGAAATGGACAAATTCCATAAAAGTAATAATTAACTATAGAATAGAAAGGAAATAATTTAGAAATGAAATTATTATTACATACATGTTGTGCACCATGTAGTGTGTACTGTATAGATACATTAAGAAATGAAGGAATTGAGCCAACAGTATATTGGTATAATCCTAACATACATCCATACATGGAATATAAAGCACGAAGAGATTGCTTAAAGGAATATGCTAAAGCTATTAATATAGAGACTGTATTTGAAGAAGAGTATGGTTTAGATAATTTTTGCAAGAATGTTGTAAATTCATTAAATACTAGATGTACTGACTATTGCTATCCAGTAAGATTAGAAAAAACTGCACAATATGCAAAAGAGCATGGATATGATGCAATTTCTACTACTTTATTAGTAAGCCCATATCAAAAGCATGATGAAATAAAACAACTTGCAGAAAAAATTGCACATAAATATGGTCTTGTATTTGTATACCGTGATTTTAGAATAGGTTTCAGAGAAGGACAGGCAAAAGCACGTGAATTAGGATTATATATGCAAAAATATTGCGGTTGCATTTTTTCAGAGGAGGATAGGCACTCCAAAGAAATAAAAAAGGATAAAAACAATATATAATATCCAATTCTATGTAAATCAAGGTTTTGATAAATATGAAAAGACTATAAAGAATTATTTTATAGATATGGCTTAAGAAGAAATTAAAGATGGAGAATTGGTTTGTACTGATTTAATATATTATTCAAAAGATTTAAAGAAAAGATGAAAGATAACTAGTAATTTATAGGGAGGAATTAATTATGAAAAAGAAAACTTTTATAATATTAGGAATAATAATAGCAATATATGTATCTTTTGTAACAATAGATTGCATTAGACTAAAAAATTCAGAAATAGGCACAAAACCTTTTATTACAATTAATATTAAAGACTATGAAAATGGAAATGAATATACTGGATTAGGTTATTCAATAAGATATTTTTATAGTGAAAATACATTTGGAAGTGGTGTTGAAATAAAATTGTTTAATATTATTCCAATATGGTATATTGAGGCACAATAATAAATTACAATTTAGTGATTTGTTTAATAAATAGTAATTTGTTGTTAGAATTAGGAGAAGATATAATGGAAATATTAGAATTTGGAGATAAGGAAAAAGATAA
>CALXUZ010000012.1 GCA_944391825.1 uncultured Clostridia bacterium
GAAAGAGAACAATGCTTTTATATAAAATAAAAACTCACGAACTTTTTACAGTCCGTAAGTTGTATTCAAATGGAGCCACTAAGCAGAATCGAACTGCTGACCTACGGGTTACGAATCCGTTGCTCTGCCAACTGAGCTATAGTGGCATTAATTAAAATTTAAATAATTATATAATGAAATAAATAATAATTCAAGTAAAACAGTACACATTTGCTTAAAAATATGTTATACTACTTATATGGCAAAAATTGTTAATAAAGGTAGGTAAATAAATGGGATTTTTTGATAAATTAAAACAAGGTTTAAGCAAAACTAAAAATTCATTTGATGAAAAGCTAAACAATGTATTTAGTAATTTTAGAAAAGTGGATGAGGAACTTTTAGAAGAATTAGAAGAAGCATTAATTATGTCTGATGTGGGTGTGGAAACTTCTACAAAGATAATTAGTAATTTAAGAGATAGAATAAAAAAAGAAAAAATAGAAGATGAAGAAGGAGTGAAAAAAGCATTAAGAAATGAAATTCAGCAAGTCCTTGATGAGGTTGATAACTCATTGCATTTAACCACTAAACCTTCAGTTATTTTAGTAGTGGGAGTAAATGGAGTTGGAAAAACCACTTCAATTGGAAAAATTGCTAACAGATTAAAACAAGATGGTAAAAAAGTAGTTATAGCAGCAGCAGATACATTTAGGGCAGCAGCTGTAGAACAATTGGAAATTTGGGCAAACCGTGCAGATTGCAAACTTGTAAAAAAAGAAGAAGGTGCAGACCCCGCTTCTGTGGTATATGATGCAATACAAATTACAAGAAATGAAAATGCTGATGTATTAATTTGCGATACAGCAGGAAGGTTACACAACAAAAAATATCTTATGGATGAATTGATTAAAATAAAAAAAGTTATAGATAAGGAATTACCAGATAGTGCAAAAGAAGTGTTAATGGTACTAGATGCTACAACAGGTCAAAACGCTATTCAACAAGTAAAAGCTTTTAAAGAAACTGTGGATATAAATGGAATTATTTTAACAAAACTAGATGGCACAGCAAAAGGTGGAGTAGTAGTTGGAATAGTTGCAGAAAATAAAATGCCTGTAAAATTTGTTGGTGTTGGAGAAAAAATTGACGACATGGAAATATTTAATAGTGAAGACTTTGTAAAGGCATTAATTTAATTGAGATGTGAAAAATGAGATTTGAGAAGTGAGTTATAGGAAAGGGGTTAATAAATGGAAGAAAATAATAAACAAAATTCTAATACAAATGAAAATAATAAGCCAAAAGAAAATGTACAAAATACTGAAAAGAAAATTACAAAAACCAAAAAAACTAGAAGATTGATTGTATTAATATTTTTAGCTATAGCGATTATTGTAACATATACAATTTATCGTGGCGAATATTTAGAAACATTAGAACTAGGAGAACAATATTTAAGTGTATTTTGGCAAAACTTAATATATGAATTTGCTACATTTGGCATTAGTTTTGTCATTATATATTTCCTAATTTATATGACTAACATAGGAATAAAAAAAGGCTTAACTCCATTTTTTGAGCAAGAAAAAAAACAAATGCCTAAAATTCCAAACAAATCAATATCATTTATATTAGCACTTGTTATTAGTTTCTTTGGAACTAATATAATAATGGAAAAATTAATGCTATTTTTTAATTCCACAGCATTTGAAATTACAGATCCAGTACTAGGATATGATATTGGCTATTTCATATTTGGTCAACCTTTTATTAAATTAATAATACAATATGCCTTATTCATTGCAGTTGGATTGGCAATTTATACGGTTGTATATTATATTATTTCATTTAATGTATATTTTGAAGGAGTGGATAGACAAGCGCTTAGAAATAGCAGATTAATAAAGCAACTTTGTAAATATGTCTTAATTATAGCTGTATTAATAGCTGGATATATTTTTATAGAAACACATAATGTTGGGCTTCAAAGATTTGTTAATTTAAATGAAATAACTAACTACGACCTTTATGGTGCAGGAATTTCAGAAGTTACAATAAAATTGTGGGGTTACCGCTTCCTAAGCATAATAATTATTATTTCTGTTTTCCTAGCAGAAAGAGCATTTAAAAAACAAAACACCAAAAATGTTATATTATCACTATCAATTGTTCCAATTTATTTAGTTGCAATGTTAGTAGTATTATTAGGCTTTGAATTAATATTTGTAAATTCTAATGAACTAGATAAGCAACAAGCATATATACAAGATAATATAGAAAATACTAAGCAAGCATATGGAATAAACATTGAAGAAGTAAACTTAGGAGAAAATGAAACCATCACAACAGAAACTTTGCATCAAAACCAAACTGTAGTAAATAATATTACAATAGTAAACGAAGACACAGTTTTAAAGAACTTAAATACTCTACAAACAAATAAAGGATATTACACATATCGTTCAACCAAAATTGCAAATTACAACATAAATGGTGAAAATAGCTTGGCATATGTTACACCAAGAGAAATTAGCAATTCTAGCAGAACATATAATAATAAAACATATGAATACACACATGGAAATGGAGTTGTAATCACATCTGCAACAACTGTTGATGGAAAAGGAAGCTTAGTAGATTTGCAAAAAGATTTTATAGCAAGTAGTTCGGATGTTGTAACAATAACTCAACCTAGAATTTACTTTGGATTAGAGACAAACGATACTGTAGTAACAAATAGCAAAGATAAAAAAGAATTTGATTACCCTATTGCTGAATCTACAAAAGCAGAAAATGCAACTAATGTGTATGATGGGGAAGCTGGGCTTTCTCTAAACTTTTTAGATAGACTTATTTTAGCTATAAAAGAAGGGGACTTAAAACTTGCGTTTTCTGGAAGCGTGAATAAAGACAGTAAAATACTAATTAATCGTAACATTATAGAAAGAGCAAAAACTTTATTGCCAAATATTATTTATGATGAAGAACCATATATTGTAACAACAAGTGAAGGGAAATTGGTATGGGTATTAGATGGATATACTACTTCAAATGGATATCCTTATTCACAAAGAATAACACTTGAAGGAGATAATCTATTAGAAAAAACAGAACTAAACTATATAAGAAATTCTGTAAAAGTACTAATAGATGCATATGATGGAACCATAAAATTTTATATTACAGATAGAACTGACCCAATTATAATGGCATACCAAAAAATGTATCCGGATTTATTTGTAGATAAGGATGAGACTATTCCAGAAGATATCAGTAGCCAGTTTGTCTATCCAGAATTTTTATATAATATACAAGCACAAATTATGCTAAGATACCACAATATACAGCCAGACGTATTATATAGAGAAGACGATGTATGGGATATTGCAACACATAATACAAGTAAAGTGCTAACTAAGACAGGAACACAAATGGAACCATACTATACAATGGTAAAAACTATAGATAGTGCTGAGCCAATGCTCGGATTAGTTTTACCATATACACCATATGATAAACAAAACTTAACAGCATATCTAGTTGGAACATATCAAAATGGCGAAAAAGTGCTAAAACTATACAAATACCCAGCCGATAGTAATATACTAGGTCCAATGCAAATCGATACTCAGTTAGAACAAGATGAAGGAATTTCTGAAGAAATAGAAAGCCTAAATGTGACAGGAACTAGAATTACTAAGGATATGATTATAGTTCCAATTAATAATTCACTGCTTTATGTAGAAACAATTTATCAGCAAGATACTAATGAAGAAAACTCAACTCCAACCCTAAAGAAAATTGTTGTTGCATCTGGAAACAAAGTGGCAATTGGAGATAACTTAACTGAAGCTTTAAATAATTTATTATCACAATATGCAATTGATATTGAAGTGGAAAGTACTGACACAGTAGATGGATTAATTGATGCAATTATTAAAGCAAATGAAAATTTAAAGCAATCTAATGAAAATAATAACTGGGAAATGATAGGAAAGGATATGGGCAAACTTCAAGAACTAATTAATAAATTAGAGGTCTTAGTTGAAGAAGAAAGCAAAAATGAAATTCAAGATGTTAATGAATTGATTGAAAATAACATTATTAATGATGTTAATGAAGCGGTAGAATAATTTAATGTATAAAAAGCTAAAAATCTTCCATTTTAATAATAAGTGGAGGATTTTTGGTGTGTTAAAAAAAAGTAAAATAGAAAAGGAATTATTAAAAAATTTAGAACAATTGAATTTTATATTAAGCAGAAATAGGGTTTTGGAGTTAGTAGAATTATTAGGAAATAGAAAACAGTTAATCATACGAAATTTAATTACTGGAATAACAAAGGGAATTGGCATAGGAATTGGAGTTACCATTTTAACTGCAATTTTAATAATATTGCTTCAAAAAATTGTTACATTAAATATACCTGTTATAGGTGACTATATTGCAGATATTATAGAAATAGTGCAAAATAAATTATAGAAAGGGACAGTCCCTTTTTACCTATTAGGGGATAATTTTTGATAGGACATATTAATTTTTTTATTACTCTTGAACTAAAAGTTATTCTATGATAATATAAACACGAATAGAATAATATAAAAAGTTCAGGAGGAATTATGAATTTAGCAAATAAATTAACTATATTAAGAATTATTTTAGTACCAATAATGGTAATTATTCCATTTTTCAATATTGAAGGAGAAGTATTTGGTGTGCCAATAACATACCTTATTGTTGACATTATATTCATCATAGCAGCACTTACAGATAAGTTAGATGGATATATAGCAAGGTCAAGAAATCAAATAACCACTTTTGGAAAATTTTTGGACCCAATAGCAGATAAAATAGTAGTTATTACGGCAATGATAATGCTTGTTGCATGGGATGGACATTTGCCAGCATGGGTACCTATTATGGTTATTTTTAGAGAATTTGTAGTTTCTGGGTATAGATTAGTTGCTGTTAAGCAAGAAGGAAATGTAATTGCTGCAAGTATTTGGGGAAAACTAAAAACAGCAACGCAAATGATAGCAATTGCCTTTGCCTTTATAGACCCAAATCCTTTTGGTGCTATTTTTAATGGTAATTTAGCAGGATATGAATTTGTTATTAATCTAATAGTTACTTTAACAATGAGCGTATCTATTGTTGCTACTATATTCTCAGGTTGGGAATATATAAAAAATGGAAAAGAATTATTTAAAGATTCTATGTAAAAAATAAAAAGATATGTGTTGGTAAAATCAAAGTTTTTGGAGCACACACGTGAAAGAAAACAAAAACATATTATTGAACAAAAATTAATATACTAAAAAAGGTGAAGTGTCCCCAGTCACCCTATTTAGGGTGACTGGGACCCGTCCCCAAAAGGAGATAACATGGAGATAAATGAAGCTAGAAAAAGGGCTGAAGAGTTAAGACCTTTGCTAAAATATTATACTCAAAAATATTTTGATGATGAACAAGTTGTTAGTGATTATGAATATGATATGCTTATGAGAGAACTTAAGCAGATTGAAAGAGAGTATCCAGAGCTAATAACAAAGGATTCACCAACACAAAGAGTTGGTGCAAGTATAAAGAAAGGCTTTGAAAAGGTAACACATGAGGTGCCTTTGCAAAGCCTTCAAGATGTGTTTTCATTTGGAGAAGTTGAAGAATTTGAAGAAAAAATGGAAAAGGCATCAAAACAGTATGGAAGACCACTAGATTATGTTGTAGAAACTAAAATTGATGGTTTATCTGCTAGTTTGGAGTACCGAGATGGAAAACTATGGAGAGCTGCTACTCGTGGAGATGGACAAGTAGGAGAAAATGTTACTGATAATATTTCAACCATAAAAACTGTGCCAAAAGAATTAAAAGAGCCGATTAACATTACAGTTCGCGGTGAGGTGTTTATAGGGAAAAATGATTTTGACAAAATGAATGAAGATAGGCTTATGGAAGAGCAGGAGCAATTTGCTAATGCACGTAATGCTGCTGCTGGTTCCTTAAGGCAATTGGATAGTAGTATTACTGCAAGTAGACCATTAAATATTTTTATATTTAATGTACAAAAAAGTGAAGATATTCATTTTGAAACACATTATGAAAGCTTATTATACTTAGAAAAACTAGGATTTAACGTTAACCCAGTTAAAATTTTGTGTACTACAGGGGAAGAAGTGCAACAAGCAATTGAAAAAATTGGCAAAATGCGTGATGAACTGGATTTTGGAATTGATGGTGCAGTTGTTAAAGTAAATGACTTGGAACTTAGAGAAAAAGTTGGAACTACATACAAAACACCTAAATGGGCAGTTGCATATAAATACCCACCAGAGAAAAAAGAGACTTTATTAAAAGATATTGTTTGTCAAGTGGGCAGAACTGGTGCTATTACACCTATGGCTATTTTAGAACCTGTTTATGTTGCCGGTTCTAAAATTTCCAAAACTACACTTCATAATGAAGATTATATTAAAGAAAATGATATTCGTATTGGAGATAGGGTTATTATTCAAAAAGCAGGGGACGTAATTCCAGAAGTTGTTGGTGTTAATAAGAAAAAGAGGGATGGAACAGAAAAGATTTTTGAAATGCCAAGAGTGTGTCCTGTATGTGGAGCAGAAGCTGTTAGAGAAGATGGAGAAGCAGTTGTAAGGTGTATAGGCATAGAGTGCCCTGCTAAATCATATAGAAGTATAATTCACTTTGCGTCTAAAGATGCTATGGATATTGATGGATTAGGCGAGTCAATTATAGCTGAATTGATTGATAAAAAGTTAATTTCAAATATTGCAGATATTTATAAATTAACATTTGATGATTTTGCATCTTTAAAGAAAAATGGTAAAAAATTTGCGCAAAATTTAATAGATGCAATTGAGGAAAGCAAGCACAGAGATTTGTATCGACTAATAAATTCTTTGGGAATTCGCCATGTTGGAGTTAAGCTTGCCAAGACTCTAACAAAGTATTTTAAAAATATGGATAGATTAATGAATTCATCATATGAAGAATTAAGATTAATTGAAGATGTTGGCGAAATTACTGCAAAAACAATACATGAATTTTTTGCACAAGAACAAACTAGGGATTTAATAAGCAAGTTAAAAGAGGCAGGAGTTAATATGGAAGTTATTGAAGAAGAAGGTGTAGATAACCGTTTTGAAGGTAAGACTTTTGTATTAACTGGAACTTTAGAAAATTATTCAAGAGAACAAGCAACTGAAATAATTGAAAAATTTGGAGGAAAAACTTCTTCATCTGTTTCTAAAAAAACTGATTATGTGTTAGCTGGCGAAGAAGCAGGTAGCAAGCTTAGAAAAGCACAAGAATTGGGCATAAAAATAATCTCAGAAGAAGAATTTAATGTATTGATTAGAAGCTAGAGGTTGGAGGTTAGAAGTTAGAATTTTGATTTGGAGTTTGAAGTTTGGAAGTAGGGAGAGAATTTAAAATGGAAGGAAAGTATAGTTTTGATGAATTTAATCAGAATT
The DNA here is from genome assembly GCA_944391825.1 of uncultured Clostridia bacterium. Lineage (GTDB taxonomy): Bacteria > Bacillota > Clostridia > TANB77 > CAG-508 > CAG-273. The sequence goes on from CALXUZ010000012.1 coordinate 7,473, forward strand.
TAGAAGATGGATACCAGATATATTTTACTTATGTACGAAACCGCTATTTAATATTTAAAACAGCGGAAAATTGCTATACGCAAAAATTACTCTCTGTTCATGATAAAAACCCTCAACCAAGGCATAGCATGATTACATTTAAAAGAATAAAAGAAATGTTTCCACATATGGAAGAAATTGAGTATAAAACGGGAGCATAACAAACACTTTTTTGACTTTTATTGAAAAATGTAGTATAATAATTATATCACTAAATTTTAGGAGGCTAACTTTATGATCAGACTTAACAAGAAAGAAACTGAAAGCATCATGCAAGTCCTTAAAGGATTTGGATTCTACCTTCAAGGTGGTTCTTCCGAAATCCGGGATGATGGTAAAATCGTTTACCATTTAGCCATTTACAAAGGCTCTGCTTGCACCATTGGAGACAAGCTTGGTCCTATGCTGAAGAAAGCTTTGAGTGCCGACGAAGTCTACGAAATGGGTATTAGAATTGCATGATTACCTCCAACATCATTTCCTGATTAGGAAATTCCCCCTCTGTATCATACAGAGGGGGTTGCTTTCTAAAAAAATTTAGGATTCACATTAACTGTTTTTTGGTTAGTGTATATAACCATACCTGGTTTTGACTTCGAAGGCTTTTTAACATATTTAGCAAAGGTGTAATCTACAGGAACATTTGATGATTGCTTTGACTTACTATAATAAGCTGAAAGTTCAGCTACTTTATTAATTGTTTCTTGAGATGGCTCTTTTTGCGAAATCACTAAAATTACATGGCTACCTTGTAAATCTTTTACATGGAACCAAATATCATTATCTTTAGCAATTTTAGTTGTTAAATAATCATTTTCCATATTATTCCTTCCAACTAATACATTAAAACCATCTATATTGTATGATAGAAAATCATTTTTTGTTTTAACCTTATTATTTTTATACTTTAGTTTTCTACTAATTTTAAATGCTTTAGAATTTTTATTTACTTGCGTTTTTCTTGCAAAGAAATTTGCGCTTTCCATTTCTTCATAAATTTTATCAATATCTTGAACATTTTTTGCAATTTGCAATGAATAAACAATGCTCTCTAAATAATTTATTTCATTTTCTAATTCGTTTTTTTGAATAGAAACAATATCAATAGTATTTTTTAATTTATTATATTTCTTAAAATATTTTTTTGCATTATCAGCAGGAGAAAGCGAAATATCAAGCGGAATATTTATTTCCTTGTTATTATCATAGTAATTTTGTAAAACAATATAATCCTTATGTGTTTTGTCTAATTTATATAAATTACTTGTTATTAGTTCTCCATATAGCTTATATTTTTCCATTTCAGAACACTCGTCAATTTTACTATTTACGCCATCTAATTTTTTAGAAATCTTTTTTAGATTTTTAGATACAAATGCCAATAAATTATTTCTATACTGAATAAAATTTTCATCTTGTTCCTTTCTAGAATAATAATCATCTAAAAAGAAATTTATACTCAAGTTTTCTTGTGCTTTAGCAGAAAATTCCAAAGTATAATCCTTATCAAGCTCAATGCAAAAAGCCATATTATTTTGGATTTTTTTAAGTAACTTTTTTAAATACAAAAATAGATTTTCAAAGTTTGCAAAATTAAAATCTTCATTAATTCCTAACTTTTGCATACTGTGTTCTAGTAGAGCTTTGCTTGTACCTGCAAAATTTTCTAAAAAATATGTTGAAAGACTTTGTTTTTTATTTAAATCATTATATAATTCTGCAATATTTTCTATTTCATTAATATTAAATTTGGTATTTTCTGGTAATTCATATATAGCCTTAGGAAAAATATTACGGTATGAGCCATTTTCGCTGTTTAAATGCCTTAGACTATCAATTATACTATTATCCTGTGCTGTTAAAATAATATTACTATGTTTTCCCATTAATTCTACTATAAGTTTTAATGTTTTTAAAACGCCTGGTTCAGAGTATTTTTCTATTTCAAAAATAGCAATTCTTTCTAATCCCACCATATTAATTTGCTTAATTCTGCCACCAGTTAGGTATTTTCTAAGAAGCATGCAAAAATTTGGAGCGGAAAGCGGGTTCAATTTTAAGTTTGTGGTTAAATGCAATGAATAAAAAGAAAATGATGTATTTATGCTTAGGGCATAGTTTAACCTTTGTGAATAAATGCTTAAAACAATTTCCTCTGGAGTGGGTTGATGAATTTTTTCTATTCTTCCACCTATTATGTAAGAATTTAATTCATTTACAATTGCCTTTAAAGTAAAGCCATCAAATGCCAAGTTAATTCCTTCTTTCAATATAAAATACTAATATTTATTATAACAAAATGATTGTATTTTTACAAACGATTTGTAAAAGTAATAAAAATTGTCTATTTCTATTATAAAGGTGCAGTCCGCGCAGTGGGAGCGATAGCAAGGACTAACGTTATAATAGAAATAGACAATTATATAAATGCAAAAAAGTAAAAAATAGCTAAATTTTAGTAATTCTATTGACAGAAATAAAAATACTAGATTATAATACATACATAAGGCTCACAGCGCAGGAGGTACTTAAAATAATGAGTGTGACAGATGCATTTTATTTTACAGATAATAATTTTTTGCAAATGCAAGACGAAGACTTGATTAAAATGATTAAGTCTGGTGATAAGTCAGCTCTAGAACATCTAATCAATAGATATAAAAACTTAGTGAATATCAAAGTAAGCAAATACTACATGGTGGGTGCAGAAAGAGAAGATATTGTCCAAGAAGGATTAATTGGATTATACAAAGCTATTAAATCATTTCAGCCAGACAAACAGAATTCATTTAAAAATTTTGCTAGTATTTGTATAGATAGACAACTAATAACTGCAATAAAAACTTCAAATAGGCAGAAGCACATTCCGTTAAATTCATATATATCTTTAAATAAAGAAGCATATGAAAATGAAGAGGAATCTGGTTCTGATTTAATAGAAATATTAGATTCAAAAACTGTAGAAGATCCATTGGATACGCTTACCAAAAAAGAATATTATAAGTCAGTTGAAAATACTATTGATAAGTCACTAAGTGATTTTGAAAAAAAAGTTTTAAATTGTTATATACAAGGAGAAAGCTATGTTGAAATAGCACAAAAGTTGGATACGCCTGTAAAATCTATTGATAATGCTATTCAGAGGATTAGAAAAAAAGCAATAAAAGGTATATCAAATGAATTATAAATAAATATGTAGATGTCAAGGGCTTCCTTGACAAATATGCTTCTATAGCTCAGTAGGTAGAGCGCAGCCATGGTAAGGCTGAGGTCGCCGGTTCGATTCCGGCTGGAAGCTCCATTTTTAGCAATAAAACTAAAGAATAAAAGGGATGTAATTATGGAAAAATTGAAAGTTTTTTTTAATAAAAAAACAAGCAATAAAGTAGCATGGATTGCACTGGTAACGGTAATCCTTGTTATTGTTATAGCGGTTTCATCAACATCAATGGCAAGCTATTTAAAGAAAAAATCAGCACTAGCAAATGCTGAGGCAGAAAAAGAAACACAAAATGTTTTAAATCAAGAAAATTTAGCTGATACCTCAAAAATGTCTGAAGAAGAACTGAAAAAATTAAATGAAAAAGAACTAGAAGAAAAGAAGAAAAAAGACAAAAAGACAACTACTACAACAAAAAATAAATATTATATAAAAGTAAATTATGGCGCACAAGTAGTTACAATATATACATATGATAAAAACGGAAAATATACTGTTCCTGTTAGGGCATGTGTTTGTTCAACAGGTGCTGCCACTCCAACTAGTGGAGTATATAGATTATCATGGAAAGCTACATGGGGAAAATTATTTGGTAATGTTTGGGGACATTATTGTTATCAAATAGTTGGGGATATTTTGTTCCACTCTGTACCATATATGCAAAATAGAAATGATACATTGGTAAGTGCGTATTATGATAGACTTGGAAGAAAAGACTCTATGGGTTGCATTAGACTAACAACAATTGATGCAAAATGGATTTTTGATAATTGTGCACCTGGTACTCAAGTTGAATTTTATTCAAGTTCTAATCCTGGACCACTTGGAAAACCAACTGCTAAAAAGATATCAAATGCCCCGGGAAAACTAAAAAATTGGGATCCAACAGATCCAGACCCAAAAAATCCATGGAGAGACTATAAAGAAGAAGAAGAAAAACCAGATAAAGATGAGGATAAAAATGAAACTGTAAATAACGAAGTTTTAAATAGTGAGGTTGGAAATAATGAAGTAGGAAATAATGAAGTAGGAAATAACGAGACTGCTAATACAGAAACCGGAAACAATGAAGAAAATAGCGAAGGTGACAATTCAGAGATAAATAATGAAGTGGATAATTCGCAAGAAGATACCGAAAGTGGAAGCACAGAAAATAATGAAATAGAAAACACTGAACAGAATATAGAGGATAATACAGAAACAAATACTCAAAAGCCAACAAATGAAGAAAATACAAGTGATAAAGAGCAAAATAACTCTCAGGTAGTAACAAATAATGAGATTAATGGATTATAGTATTGGAGGGATGAACTTATATGAAAATGGGAATAGTTGGCTTGCCTAATGTTGGAAAAAGTACATTATTTAATGCAATTACAAAGGCTGGCGCGGAGTGTGCAAATTATCCATTTTGCACAATAGAGCCAAATGTTGGTGTTGTTGCGGTTCCAGACGAAAGGCTAGGAAAACTAGCAGAAATATATCATCCACAAAAAGTTACTCCTGCAGTAATCGAATTTGTAGATATTGCAGGATTAGTAAAAGGTGCAAGCCATGGAGAAGGATTGGGAAATAAATTTTTATCACATATTCGTGAAGTAGATAGTATTGTAGAAGTTGTAAGATGCTTTGAAGATACGAATATAGTGCATGTTGATGGTTCAATAAACCCAATTAGAGATATTGAGACAATCAACTTAGAATTGATATTTGCTGATATGGAAACAGTACAAAAAAGAATTGACAATGCTAAAAAGAAATTAAAAGCAGATAAAAAATATCAGTTAGAAGTTGATACATTTGAAAAAATAAGTGGGGCTTTACAAAGTGGAAAACTAGCAAGAACTGTAGCTTTAAATGAGGAAGAAGCAGAAATTGCAAAAGATGCATTTTTACTAACTATGAAGCCAATTTTATATGTTGCAAATATTTCAGAAAATCAACTTGAAAATGCAACTGAAGATGAAAATATAAAAAAAGTTGTAGAATATGCAAAAACTGAAAATGCACAAGTAATTCCATTATGTGTAAAAATAGAAGAAGAACTTGCAACACTTGATGGTGAAGAAGAAAAAGAAATGTTGGAAGCTCTTGGATTAGAAGAATCTGGCTTGGATAGAGTTATTAAGGCTAGCTATGACTTACTAGGGCTTATGTCATTTTTAACAGCTGGGGAACCAGAAGTTAGAGCATGGACAATAAAAAAAGGTACAAAGGCACCTCAGGCGGCTGGAAAAATACATAGTGATATTGAAAGAGGCTTTATTAGAGCGGAAATTGTTTCTTATGATGATTTAATTAAATCAGGTTCAATTGCAAATGCAAGAGAAAAAGGCTTAATGCGCTCTGAAGGCAAAGACTATATAATGCAAGACGGAGATGTAGTTTTATTTAGATTTAATGTTTAATTTGACAAAAAAATATAAAAAAATACAAAAAACTATTGACTATTTTGAAAGTCAAGTATAAAATAATTATCGATAGGAAAAATAAAAATGTATATTTTTTCTAAAATTACAAATAATATTTATAGAATTTCTAAAGAAAAGGGAGATTGAATTATGAAAAACAAAAAACTTTTAATTGTATTTATTTTGATTTTAACATTTTTATTAGCAAATGTTACTTATGTAATGGCTACAGATAATGTGGATCAACTACCAACAATAGTTATTGATCAAGATGCAAATAATGAAGAAACAAACAATGAACAAGCTCCTGATAATAATGAGCAAACAAACAATGAACAAGCCAACAATGAGGAAAATAATAATGAAGAATTAAATATAATTGCTAATGAGGAAGATAACGAAGAAGAAAACGTGGCAAATGACGAAAAATTACCTCAAACAGGAGTACAAGGTGATGCATTATTAGTTATATTTATAACTGTATGTATCATATCTGCAGTTTATGCATATTTTAGAATTAGAAAATATAATGATATTCATTAATAGATACTTTAAAAGAACTGCCAATTTGGCAGTTCTTTTAGTATGCTTGTACAACTAGTCTTTTGGCATTATCTAAATTGTTACAAGTAAGCAATGTTAAAATTTTATTATTACCTACATTTTGATTTGTGCAAGACAAATCATTTTCTTCTACTTCATAAGTTTTAAATATTGTATAATCCTTTTTATTACCATAAAAATCATATACTTCAATTTTATCTCCAAGATTAAGTTCATTTAATCTACTAAAAAAACGATTATCTATATAATTATGACCAGCAATACATAGATTTCCAACTTCATTTGGCATTGGACCTGTAAAACGACAAATAGAAATTTTAAGTAGTTCATCATTACTTTCAGATAAAATTGGATAATTTAAATCTATTTTATCTATTTTTAAAAGACCAATTACAAATGGTGAAGTATTATTATAAATTTCTTGGCTGGAATTAGTATATAATTTGCTTAAATTATAGTTATTTAAAAGTTCCTTAGATATTTTTTCCTGCTGATTATTTTTGTAAACTTTAGTAAAAAATAAAACAACAAATATCAAAGCAGTTGTTGTAGAGATTATAAACTGTAAAAAATATTTTTTGTTTTTTACAAAGTTTTTGAGTTTGTTTTCTTTGCTACTTTCATGAGTAATGTTTTCTTCATATGGAATTTCAGCGATTTCATTACTAAATTCTATATAATAATTATTTGATTTTTTAAAGTTTTGCTGTATAATTTGGTTCATCAGAATTTTCCTTTCTTAGAATTCATTAATATTTTAAGCAATAAATAAAAAAATATTTATTTTTATAAAAAAGTTTTCAAAAAAAGGTGTAAAAATTAATAATGTATGATACAATTAGCAAAGTTATATAATTAAATAAAGGAGAGTGTGTATATTGCCAGATTTAAAATATAAAAGAGTGTTACTAAAGCTAAGTGGAGAAGCTTTAGCTGGCGAAAAAAAGCAAGGTATTGATGGAAAAACAGTTGGAGAAATTTGTGACCAAATTAAGAATTTAATTAAAATGGGAGTTCAAGTTGCAATTGTAGTAGGAGGAGGAAATTTTTGGAGAGGCAAAAATGGAAGTGAAATGGAAAGAACAACCTCAGACTATATGGGAATGCTTGCTACAACAATGAACGGTTTAGCTTTACAAGATGCGCTAGAAACAAGGGGGATTTATTCAAGGTTACAAACTGCCATAGAAATGAGAGAAATTGCAGAACCTTTTATACAAAGAAAAGCAATTAAACATTTAGAAAAAGGTAGAGTTGTTATTTTTTCTTGTGGAACTGGGCACCCATATTTTACAACAGACACAGCCGCAGCTTTAAGAGCAGCAGAGGTTAATGCAGACGTGATTTTAGTAGGTAAAACCATTGACGGTGTTTATTCTGATGATCCAAAAGTTAATAAAGAAGCAATTAAATATGATAAGATTAACTATTTGGATATATTGGAAAAAAATCTAAAGGTTATGGATTCAACTGCAACTTCATTATGCAGGGATAATAGTATTCCACTTATAGTATTTGCAATTGCTGAGCCGGAAAATATGGTGAAAGCTGTAAAAGGTGAAAAAGTAGGAACTATAGTTGCAGACTAAGACATTAAAATTAAAATTTAAAATATAATTAAAGGAGAAAAGAGAGTTATGAATAATTTATATGAAGAAAAAATGGATAAGACAATTAGTGTATTTAGAGAAAATTTAGCAGAAATAAGAGCAGGAAGAGCTAACCCAGCTATTTTAAATAAAATTACAGTAGATTACTATGGTGTGCCAACTCCTATAAATCAAGTTGCTGGTATTTCTGTACCAGAAGCTAGAATGATTTTAATTCAACCATGGGATATTAATTTATTAAAAGAAATAGAAAAAGAAATTCTGAAAGCAGATATAGGAATAAATCCAAATAATGATGGAAAAGTTATAAGATTAAATTTTCCTGAATTAAATGAAGAAAGAAGAAAAGAATTAGTAAAAGAGGTTAAAAAACTAGCTGAAGAAGCAAAAGTATCTATTCGTTCTATAAGAAGGGATGCAATGGATGATGCAAAAGAAAGACAAAAAAAATCTGAGATTACAGAGGATGATTTAAAAAACGAAGAAAATCAAATTCAAAAATTAACAGATAGCAAAATAGAAGAAATAGATAAAATTTCAGAAGCAAAGGAAAAAGAGATTAGTACAATATAACTATGAAAGGATAGTATTATGGAAGAAAAAATTTTACCAAAGCATATTGCAATTATTATGGATGGAAACCGCAGATGGGTTAAACAAAGAGGATTGGAAACAAAGCTAGGACACAAAGAGGGGGCAGAAACTCTTAAAAAGATTGCAAAATATGCTAATAATATAGGAATTAAATATTTAACTGTTTATGCTTTTTCAACTGAAAACTGGAAAAGAACTGAAGAAGAAGTTGGAGCATTAATGGCATTACTTAAAATGTATGTTGATGATTTTTTGAAAGATTCAAATCTAGAAAATATTAGAATTAACATTTTAGGTGATATTTCAAGACTAGATAAAGGACTTCAAAAAAGTATAGAAAATGCAATTGTTCGAACTAAAAATAATACAGGTCTTACATTAAATATTGCTTTTAATTATGGTGGAAGGGACGAAATTACAAAAGCAATAAGAAAAATAGCTAAAAAAGCGCAAGATGGCGAAATTGCTATTAATGATATTGATGAACAAAAGGTGTCAGATAATTTATATACAGCAGGTCAACCTGAACCAGATTTATTAATTAGGCCAGGTGGAGAAAAAAGAATTAGTAATTATTTACTATGGCAACTAGCGTATACTGAATTTATATTTTTAGATAAATACTGGCCAGATTTTTCTGAAAGGGACTTAGATGAGGCAATAGAAGTATTTGAAAATAGAAATCGTAAGTTCGGTGGAAAATAAAGCAAAAGAAAGGGTTAAAAGCATGAATATTAAAAGGTTTTTATCTGGGATTATATTATTTCCAGTTGTAGCACTTCTTATAATTTTTGGAAATAAATATATTGTTGATATGGCGATTGCTATTGTCGCAATTTTGAGTATACATGAGTTTTATAAGGCTTTTCATACAAGTGGAAAAGCAAACCCAATTGATTGGATTGGCTATGTAGCAGCTGCATCACTTTCTATTATTCATGTTCTACCAGCTAATTCAATATTAAAAACTATAGGTTTGCTTTTAGCATTAGCAATATTAGTTCTTTTTGCACATGTAATTGCAACACATGGAAAAACTAATATTCAAGACATTTCAATTACGTTTTTTGGGATTTTTTACATAGTAATTTTTATTATGTTTATTTCTATAATAAGAGAAAATTTAGAAAATGGAAGAATACTAATATGGTTTGTATTCTTTAGTGCATGGGGAACTGATATATTTGCATATTTAATAGGAAAATATTTTGGAAAACATCATTTTACAGAGATAAGCCCTAATAAAACTATAGAAGGTTGTATTGCTGGAACAATTGGTGCAGTATTAATGGTTGTAATTTATGCCTTAGTATGTAATTTGGTTTTCCATACTCAATTTAATTATATTATTGTTGCAGTAATTGGATTACTTCTAAGCTTGGTTAGTCAAATTGGAGATTTGGCGGCATCAAGTGTAAAAAGATATAACGGAATAAAAGATTTTAGTCATTTAATTCCTGGGCATGGTGGTATGTTAGATAGAATTGATAGCATTTTATTTATTGCGCCATTTGCTTATTTCTTATTATCAATACTTTAATAAGGAGAGAATTCATATTGATTTCGGTTTTAATAACTATACTTAAAATAGTTTTTATACTAGGTTTTTTAGTTTTCATACATGAAGGCGGTCACTTTTTAGTTGCTAAATTATGCAAAATTAAAGTACTTGAATTTGCTATAGGTTTTGGACCTACCATATGGAGTAAACAAGGCAAAGAAACTAGATATGCCTTGCGACTTATTCCATTAGGTGGGTTTGTAAACATGATAGGAGAAGAAGAACGCTCAGATGAAGAAGGTTCTTTTACTAAAGCAAGTATTCCAAAAAGAATTGCAGTTGTTGCAGCAGGTGGATTAGTTAACATTATTTTTGCATTAATAGTTTATTTTATATTAATGTCAAGTGTGGGGAATAATGTTTCACCAATAGTAAATTATTCAATGGAAGGAACAGATGCACAAGCAGTTGGAATACAATCAGGTGATAGAATTACCAAAATAAATGGAAAAACAATACATTACAAAACAGATATAGATGATGCGCTAGCAAAATGTAATGGAGAAGATTTGACAGTCGAAATTGAAAGAAATGGAGAAAAACAGACATATACATTTGAACCAAGGGAAGAAAAATATAATTATACTGGAATTGCTATTTCTACAGCAGGGGAACTAAACACAAAAATAGCTGCAATTTCACCAATGAGCCCTGCAGAAGAGCAAGGTCTAGAAGTGGGAGATAATATTTTAAAAGTAAATAATGTTGATGTAAAAGATAATGCACAAAAATTAATAGAAGAAATAAACAAAAAACAAGGTGAAGAAATTATATTTACCATTGAAAGGAATGGTGAGACAAAAGATATATCAATAACTCCAGAGGTAAAAAGCGATTATTACTTAGGTGTTTATTTGCAAATGGCAGAAAATAATTTTGCAAACAACATATATTATGCTTTTTGGGAAACAGGCGATTTTGCATTTTCTATAGTTGATAATTTAAAGCTGTTATTTACAGGAAATGTTACTGTGGACCAAATGATGGGACCTGTAGGAATAGGTGAAGTAGTTGCACAGACTAATGGATTTGTAGATTTTATATATATCTTAGCATTGGTTTCTATTTCGCTAGGATTTACTAATTTATTACCATTTCCGCCACTTGATGGAGGAAAAATATTAATTTTATTAATTGAGGCAATTAGAAGAAAACCAATTAAAGAACAGACAGAACTAATCATACAAATGGTAGGGTTTATGCTATTAATAGGATTATCAATCTATGTAACATACAATGACATACTTAGGATTTTTTAAGGCTATGCTTTAGGAAAGGACGAAACACAAATGGAAGAACAAAAATTAAAAACAGTAAAAGAAGTATTTAAAGATTATGATTTTACAAGTTTTGCTTTGAGTGAGGCTAAAGTGGTATGTGTAAATGTTTATAAAAAATCAAACACTTTAGAACTAAAGCTAAAGGCAACTTCTTCCATTTTAATGAAAGATTTAACAGACTTTGAAAAGTATTTGGAAAAACGTTTTGTATTTAAAAATATTGAAATAAAAATGGAACAAGCAGAAGAAAGTAATGCTGATATAGATAAAAAGATACAATTAGAGTGGAAAGAAATTGTGGATTATATGGCATATAAACACCCATTAACAAAAGCATTACTAAAAAAAAGCAAAATTACTATTGAAAATAATAAAATAATTATACATTTGGTTTTAAAGGGAAAAGATGTATTAGAAGCAAGAGGATTTGACAAAATTTTATCTACAAAATTGAAAGACTTATACCACAAAAACTATGTGGTGAGTTTTGAAGAAGAAGTAACAAAAGAAATGCTTGAAGAATATCAAGCACATAGTAGAGAATTGGAAAAACAAGCCATTTTATTGGCTCAGCAAGAAGCAGAAGAACATGCTAAAACAAAAGAAATTGAAAAAGCTGGAGAAAAAACTAAAAAGAAAGCAAATAGCTCAAATGGAGAAAATATTGCAAAAGAACCTAGCATGAAAGAAATTGAAAGTGTGCCACCACCATGGGAAGAAAGCGCTTCCGAACCAGAAGAAGTTTCTCCAATTATTTATGGTAGAAGTGCAAAAATTAAAGAAGAACTTACAAAAGTTGCAGATTTATCAGTTGACAGTGGAAAAGTGTTATTAGATGGAGAAATCTTAAATATAGATTCAAGAGAATTAAAATCTGGAAAATTCCTTGTTACATTTGATTTATATGATGGAACAAGTACAATTACATGCAAGGCTTTTGTTGAGGCAGATAAACATGAAGGAGTAGAAAAAAGGTTAAAAGGTGCAAAAGGTGTAAAAGTGAGTGGAACTGCACAATTTGACCCATTTGCTAAGGAATTAGGAGTTATAGCAAATGTAATTATCGAATCTACTGGAATTAAAAAAGAAGTTAGAAAAGATGAGGCACCAGTAAAAAGAGTGGAACTCCACATGCATACACAAATGAGCCAAATGGACGGAATTACAGCATGCAAGGATTTATTAAAACGTGCAGTAAAATGGGGAATGAAATCAATTGCAATTACTGACCATGGTGTTGTACAAGCTTTTCCTGATGCACATAAATATTTAGAAAAAGACCATCCGGATTTGAAAGTAATTTATGGGGTTGAGGCATATTTGGCACCTGATGAAGCTTCACCTGTTTCATTTTCAAAAGGGCAAAACATTAATGATGCAACATATTGCGTGCTAGACTTAGAGACTACAGGTTTATCTTTTAGAACAGAAAAAATTACTGAAATTGGAATAATGAAAGTTAAAAACCGTGAAGTAATTGATGAATTTAGCACATTTGTTAATCCAGAAAAACCAATACCACAAAGAGTTGTAGAGGTTACCAACATAACAGATGAAATGGTAAAAGATGCACCAACAATTGAGGAAATTTTGCCAAAAGTTTTAGAATTTGTTGGTAATAGTGTTTTAGTTGCACATAATGCAGATTTTGATATAGGATTTTTAAAACATAATTGCTCTGAATTGGGATTAAAATTAGGAAATACATATATTGACACATTGCGCTTAGCAAAACTATTATTCCCAGAGTATAAAAAATATAAATTAGGAATAATTGCAGAAAACCTAGGAATAAAAGTAGAAGTTGCACACAGGGCATTAGATGATGTTGATACAACAGTTAAAGTATTTAATGTTATGCTAGATATGCTAAATGAAAAACAAGTTGTAACATTGGATGACATAGAAACAAAAATTGGTGGAAATGTAAATTATAAATCACTTCCAACATATCATGCTATTATTTTAGCAAAAGATTATATAGGGCTTAGAAATTTATATAAATTAATTTCGATTTCTCACCTGGACTATTTTTATAAAAAACCACGTATATTAAAATCAATCTATAAAAAATACTCAGAAGGCTTAATACTTGGTAGTGCATGTGAGGCAGGAGAACTCTATAGAGCAATTATTGCAGGAAAAACAGATGAAGAACTAGAAGAAATTGCATCAGATTATGACTATTTAGAGATACAGCCAAATGGAAATAATATGTTTATGGTTCGCAATGAGACAGTTAAAAGTGTAGAAGATTTGGAAGATATAAATAGAAAAATTGTTGCACTTGGTGAAAGACTACAAAAGTTAGTAGTGGCAACATGTGACGTGCATTTTATGGATCCACAAGATGAAATATACCGTAGAATATTAATGGCAGGTCAAGGGTATGAAGACAGTGACGAACAAGCCCCATTATATTTGCGTACGACAGAAGAAATGCTAAAAGAATTTGAATACCTAGGTGAAGAAAAAGCATATGAAGTAGTTGTAACAAATACAAATAAAATAGCAGATATGTGCGAAAAAATAAGCCCAATATCTCCAGAAAAATGCCCACCATATATTGAAGGGTGCGAAGAAACAATTAAAACAATTGCATATGGAAAAGCACATGAGTTATATGGTGACCCATTACCAGAAATAGTGCAAAGTAGACTTGACAAAGAACTAAACTCAATCATTAAAAATGGATTTTCTGTTATGTATATTATTGCACAAAAACTAGTATGGAAATCAAATGAAGATGGCTATATAGTTGGTTCTAGAGGTTCTGTAGGTTCATCCTTTGTAGCAAATATGACAGGTATTACAGAAGTAAATTCACTTCCGCCACACTATAGGTGTTCAAATTGCAAATACTCAGATTTTACAGATTATGGGGTTAAAAATGGGTTCGATTTACCAGATAAAGATTGTCCAAAATGTGGACATAAGTTAACAAAAGATGGTATGGACATTCCATTCGAAACCTTTTTGGGGTTTGATGGCGACAAAGAACCAGATATAGACCTAAACTTTTCTGGTGAATACCAAGCAAAAGCACATAGATATACAGAAGTTATATTTGGAAAAGGTACTACATTTAAAGCAGGAACAGTAGGCACCATAGCAGACAAAACCGCATATGGATATGTAAAAAAATATTATGAAGAAAGAGGAGTGCCTGTTAGTAATGCTGAGGTATTACGTGTAGCACAGGGGTGTACAGGAATAAAAAGAACTACAGGTCAGCACCCGGGTGGAATTATAGTTGTTCCGAAAGGTAGAGAAATATATGAATTTACACCTGTACAACATCCTGCAGATGACCCTAATTCTGATATTATTACGACCCATTTTGATTATCACTCAATAGATCAAAACCTATTAAAACTCGATATACTAGGTCATGATGACCCAACTATGATACGTATGCTATATGACCTAACTGGTATTGACCCGACCAAAGTACCATTGGATGATAAAGAAACAATGTCAATATTTAGTTCTACAAAAGTACTTGGAGTAACACCTGAACAAATACACTCAGAAGTTGGAACGTATGGAATTCCTGAATTTGGAACAAAATTTGTAAGGGGAATATTAGTAGATACAAAACCAACAACATTTAATGAACTCATAAGCATATCTGGTCTTTCACATGGTACTGACGTATGGCTAAACAACGGACAAGAACTAGTAGAGCAAGGAATTGTTACATTAAGTGAGGCAATAGGCTGTAGGGATGATATTATGCTATACCTAATAAAACAGGGTATGCCACCAAAGCCATCATTTAAAATAATGGAATTTGTGCGTAAAGGGAAAGCATCAAAAGACCCAGAAAAATGGAAAGAATATGAAACAATGATGAGGGAGTATAAAATACCAGAGTGGTATATAGGTTCTTGCCAAAAGATTAAATACATGTTCCCAAAAGCACATGCTGCAGCATATGTAACAAATGCATTTCGTATTGCATGGTTTAAGGTGCATAAACCGGCAGCATATTACACAGCATATTTTACAATACGTGCAGATGAATTTGATAGTGATATTATGTGCTATGGTGTAGAAAAAGTAAAAAATAAAATGAAAGAAATAGAGTTACAAGGAAACTCTGCAACAACAAAAGATAAAAACATGTATGCAATCTTAGAGTTAGTATTAGAGATGTATGAAAGGGGAATAAAATTTTTACCAATTGACTTATATGAAAGCCATGCGACAAAATTTAAAATGGAATCTGATACAGAAATTAGGCCACCGCTAAATAGCATACCAGGGCTTGGTACTGTTGCAGCAGAAGGAATTGATGAAGCTAAAAAAGAAGGAAAATTCATGTCAATTGATGATATGAAAATTCGTTCAAAAGTAGGAAAATCAGTTATAGAATTATTAGAAAAAGTTGGCTGTTTAAAAGGTATGAGCCAAAGTAATCAAATAAGTTTATTTGGATAAACATTAACATATTTTTCATTGTCCAAGCATATATTTATATATAAGGTAAATAATGGGAAAATTGGGACAAAGGAGAATAAAATAACCTATGATTAATATGGCTGTGTTTAGTCTAAAAGACATTATCAAATATCTCATAAAACTTACTATTATAATTGCAATAGTAATAGGTTTTACGAGATATTTTTATACAGCAAAAGAAAATATAGCAAATCAAACTAAGTTAATTAATGTAACTTCATTAATCTCATGCCTAGATATAACCATACCTGGAATTGCCAGTGTAAACAAGCATGATGAAAATGTGGAAAGAATTAATCCGCTAAGAAAAAACTTAGAACTTGAATTAGGAATGCTAATAGCACTTAACCAAAAAGAAGAACAAAAAGAAAATACTGTGGCTACAACAAATACGCAAGAAGAAGAAAAAACAGAAAATATAAGCAAAGAACAACCCTTAGAAAAGGCAGAAACAAATGTTGAAACAGAAGTTCAAGAATCCGATGTGAAAGAAACTTATACTTCCGAATATAATGGGGTGAAAATAAAAAACGAGACAGACTATAAATTAACCAAAGAAATTTTAACACCTGACATAGATATTAATAAAGAAAACATTTTAATTTTCCATACACATACATGTGAAAGCTACACGGAAAGTGAAAAATATAAATACAAACAAACAGGAAATTATAGAACGACTGATAAAAACTACACTGTTGTAAATGTAGGCAGAGAACTTGATAGACAACTGCAAGGTTATGGATATAAAGTTATACATGACGAAACATACCATGATTATCCTTCATATTCGGGTTCATATAGTAATTCATACAAAACAGTTACTAATCTTTTAGAAGAAAATAAAGATACGGATATTGTTATAGACCTACATAGAGATGCAATAGGTGATAATACATATGCACCAACAGTTAAAATAGGTGATGAATATGCTGCACAATTAATGTTTGTTATGGGGGGAAATATTAGTAAAGAACACCCAAACTGGCAACAAAATTTAAAATTTGCAGTAAAGATACAGGAAAAGGCAAATGAAATGTATCCTGGTTTATTTAAACCTATAATATTAAGAGATGCAAGTTATAACCAGCAAACTGCAAAGGCTGCATGCATTATAGAAGTTGGAGCAACTGGCAACACGATGGAACAGGCTTTAACAAGCATGAAATATTTAGCAAAAGTAATAAGTGAAGCACTATAATTTAAATTGTAACTGTGGACGGAGATTTTTGAAAAAAATTCACAAATATAAAGCCCAACAATTGTAGCTTTATATTTTCAAAAAACTCCGTCCACAGTGAAAAAATTAAAAAATGTAGAAAAATGGTTGAAGATTGGTGATAATTAGTATACAATATGAATAATTACAGATGAGGAGGAAAAATATATGGAAAATGTTAAATTAAATTTGAAATATAGCAGAATATTAAGCAATGAAATCAATAAATACAGCGAAAAGGTAGCTGAAATACATGATGAATTGCATGCAAAAGCAAATAACAAAAAAGAGTTTTTGGGTTGGCTTGAATTACCTACTAAATATGATAAAAAAGAAGTAGAAAAAATAAAAAAAGCTGCTAAAAAAATTCAAAGTGATTCAGAAGTATTGGTTGTAATAGGTATTGGTGGCTCATATTTAGGTGCAAGAGCTGTTATAGAGGCACTAACTAATACATTTTATAATTATTTACCACAGTCACAAAGAAAAACACCTATGGTTTTATATGTTGGAAATAACTTAAATCCAAATTATATTAATGATTTAATTGAATTGATTGGAACTAAGGATTTATCAATTAATGTTGTTTCAAAATCTGGCACAACTACAGAGCCAGCAATTGCTTTCCGAATATTTAGAGAATTATTAGAAAATAAATATGGATTAAAAGAAGCTCAAAAAAGAATATATGTTACTACAGATAAAAAGAAAGGTGCATTAAAACAAATTGCAGATGAAGAAAAATATACTACTTTTGTTATTCCAGACAATATTGGAGGAAGATATTCAGTATTAACAGCTGTTGGATTATTACCAATTGCTGTTGCTGGAATAGATATTGAAAAATTATTAGAAGGTGCAAGATTTGCACAAGAAAAATATTTAGATAAAAATTTAAAATATAATGATTGCTACAAATATGCAGTTGCAAGAAATATATTATATGGTAAAGAAAAGAATATTGAAATATTGGTTAGCTACGAGCCAAAAATGCATTATATGATAGAGTGGTGGAAGCAGTTATTTGGAGAGAGCGAAGGAAAAGATGGTAAAGCAATATATCCAACGGGAGCAGAGTTTACGACTGATTTACACTCATTAGGTCAATATATTCAAGAAGGAAGAAGAAACTTATTTGAAACTGTAATTAACATTAAGGAATCTGAATCTGATATAAATATACACGGTGATGAATATGATTTAGATGAATTAAACTATTTAGTTGGAAAAAGCTTGGACTATGTAAATAAAAAAGCCATGGAAGGTACTATTCAGGCACATGTTGAAGGTGATGTGCCAAACATTGTTATTACTATGGATAAATTGAACGAATATACAATTGGACACCTTATTTACTTTTTTGAACTTGCGTGTGCAATGTCCGGAAAAATTTTAGGAATAAATCCTTTTGACCAACCGGGTGTAGAAAAATATAAAACAAATATGTTCATACTATTAGGAAAACCTGGATATGGTAAAGCAACTACTCAAAATATTAGTGAATTAAATGAAGAGAAAACTGATGATGTAAAATTAGATAAGAAAACAACAAAACCACATAAAACTGCTTCCCAAAAAGTTAATGAGGAAAAAGAGGAAAAACTACCAGAAGAAAAATCAAAATCAAAGCGTGGTAGAAAGAAAAAAGCAGAATAACATAAAAAGTCCAATTTTAAATTGGACTTTTTAGTTTGGTGCGGATGAGAGGACTCGAACCTCCACGCCGTTGGCACTGGTTCCTAAGACCAGCGCGTCTGCCAGTTCCGCC
>CALXUZ010000013.1 GCA_944391825.1 uncultured Clostridia bacterium
GTATAATATAATATTTTTAAAATTTGACTATTTTTTTATACTGAAAAACTTCAGCAATATCAAGCGTTTTCATATTTCCCCAAATTTTAAGACTTTACGGGGGTGAAATCTCCTGGATGTGAAAATAGCACTACCCATTTACCTCTATATTTATTTAATTCTATTTTTCCCATTGTTGTTATTGCCTCAAAGTTTGGCGCATATGTACCTATTTTAACATTTCCATTCATCATAATTTCATAATCCATAAAGACCTCCCAAAAAAAATAAACATAGTTCACAATTATAATATATTATGAACTATGTTTGTTTTTTGTGACTTATAACTCTATCTTATTCTTCATCTCATTTAGTATTTCATAACTATGGTCAAATTTCTGCTTTTCTTCCTCAGTTAGTTCTAATTGCAAAATTTCTTGAACTCCCTTATTAGTTACAATAGCTGGAACACCCATAGAAATATCATTTTTACCATATTCTCCATTTAGGAAAGTTGATATTGTTAGAATTTCATGCTCGTCATTTAAAATTGCCTTAATAATTTTAGTAAGTCCAATTCCTATTCCGTAATAAGTAGACTTTTTCCTGGCTATAATCTCATAAGCTTCATCTCTAACTTGTTCATGCATTTTTTCCAATATATCGCTTAATTCTCCTCTTTGTTTTAAAATATCTATAAGTGGCTTACAACCAACATAACTTTTAGACCATGGAACAAACGATGAGTCGCCATGTTCTCCCATTATATATGCATGAATATTTTTGCTAGAAACATTTAAATGTCTTCCTAGTAAAAATCTTAACCTTGCTGTATCTAGTACAGTTCCTGAGCCAATTACTCTATTTGTTGGAAATTGTGAAGTTTTTTGTACAATATACGTTAAAATATCTACTGGATTACTGGCGATAATAAATATGCCATTAAATCCTGCATTCACTGTATCTTGAGTTACTTCTTTAATTATTTTTGCATTAGTTTGAAGTAAATCTAACCTAGTTTGTCCTGGTAATTGTGAGGCTCCTGCTGTAATTACCACAATATTAGCATCTTTGCACTCTTCATATCCTCCAGCTTTAATTACCATCCTAGCTGGGCTACATGGAACACCATCAGACAAGTCCATGGCTTCTCCAATTGCTTTTTCTTTGTTAACATCTATTAAGACTAATTCATTTATTCCTCCTTGATTCAATAGGGCATATGCTGTGCTCATACCTACAAATCCAGTTCCTATAATTACAACTTTTCTTTTTTCTACCATATAAAATCTCTCCTTCTTAAAAATATACTCCATATACTTTATTTTTGGTATATGGAGCTTATTTTATACAATATGTTTAATTATTTCCTTATAAATTTCCTCATGTATATCCGCAACTGTTCTTAATTTGTTATCTTTTACACATTCAACAGTATACCAATCATATTTTTTTGCAACATCACATGCAACATTAAAGCTATCTATTATATGATTTTTATCTTTTTCGTGAATATCTTTTTGCTCTTGGTGAGTAAATTTATTTTCTCTATTCTTTATTAAATCCAGCGCAGTTTCTGGTGGCATTTTTAAGAAAAATACTTCACTTGGAATTGGCAAGCCATATAATTTAAATTCAAAATCCCATAACCAATTTAAAAATCTTTCTCTTTCATCTTTGTTTTGTATCTTCCCTGCTTGATGAACCATATTTGCAGTTGTATATCTATCTGCTAATACAATACCACCATTTTCGTAATATTCCTTATATTGTGTAGTATATGTTGCATATCTGTCTGCAGCATAAAATGTTGATGCAATATATGGGCTTACATCTTTTGCATGCTCACCAAATTCACCTGACAAATACATTTTGACTAAACCAGAAGATGGACTATCATAATTTGGAAAACTTACTGTTCTATAATCTATCCCATCTTTTGTTAGTCTTTCTTTTAGTTTTTCAAACTGAGTTTGTTTTCCACTTCCATCTGTTCCATCAATTACAAATAGTTTACCCATCTTTTTACTTCCTTTATTTCATCATTTCTTTAATATTTTCTATTTCTGTAGTAGCATCTAATCTTGCAAATAATACTTCTGGTTTTTCTGTTACTTTTAAGTTTTCAAGTCTCCTGTAGTCACTTAAACTATCCCAAGTTCGTAAATCCCCTGGAATTGCTAGTTGTGTTAGTATTTTTTCTGAAGTATGTTTCATATATGGTGTAATTAATATTGCAATTCTCCTTAAATTTTCTATCAAATGATACATTACTGATTTTAGTGCTTCTGTTTTACCTTCTTTTGCTAATATCCAAGGTGCTGTTTCATCAACATATTTATTTGTTCTAGATACTAGTTCCCAAGTTTGTGATATTGCATTAGAAATGTGGTAAGTATCAAAAAAATTTTCCACTTCATGTATTATTGCATCAGAATATTTTTCGATTTTGCTATTTAATTCTGCAAGATTAATATTGTCATTCACACTTGTTTCTGGATTTGAATAACCTGAAATTTCTCCATCGAAATATTTATTAATCATACCGATTGTTCTATTTAGTAAATTACCTAAATCATTGCATAAGTCATAATTAAATCTTTCCACAAAACTTTCTGGGCTAAAACTACCATCCTGACCATATGGCATTTCTCTTAGTAAAAAATATTTAAAGCTATCTAACCCATAACGTTCGATTAATGGTTCTGGATATATAACATTTCCCTTTGATTTTGACATTTTACCATCTTTCATTGTTATAAATCCATGTGCATAAATTTGCTTTGGTAGTGGTAAATCTAGAGCCATCAAAAATATAGGCCAATAAATACCATGAAAGCGAATAATATCTTTTCCAACAATGTGTAAATCTGCAGGCCAATATTTTTTCATTAAGCTATCATCATCCGATAAATATCCCAATGCTGTAATATAATTTGTCAGAGCATCTAACCAAACATATATTACATGTTTAGGATCTTTACGCACTTTTATTCCCCAGTCAAAACTTGTTCTGCTAACACATAAATCTTCTAGTCCAGGTTTTAGAAAATTATTAAACAACTCATTTTTTCTAGATTCTGGCAAAATAAAATTTGGATTTTCTTCATAAAATTTAATAAGTCGATTTGCATATTTTTTCATATTGAAAAAATATGATTCTTCTTTCATCTTAGTTACTTCTCTACCACAATCAGGACATTTTCCATCTACTAATTGAGTCTCTGTAAAATATGTCTCACACGGCATACAATACCAACCTTCATATTCTGATTTGTAAATATCCCCTTGCTCCATTAATCTATCAAAAATTTCTTCAACTACTTTTTTATGCCTTGACTCAGTAGTGCGAATAAAATCGTCATAATCAATTTCCATTAGCTTCCAGAGTTTTTTTGCTTCTTCAGCCATTTCATCAACATGTTCTTGAGGCGTTTTATTTCTATCTTCTGCAACTTTTTGAATTTTTTGTCCATGTTCATCTGTTCCAGTTAATAAATACACCTCGTATCCACGTGCCTTTTTATATTTTTTGATAGTATCAGCCAAAACTTCTGTATATGCTGTTCCTATATGAAATTTACCACTTGGGTAATAAATAGGTGTAGTTAAATAAAATTTTTGCATGCTTGTCCTCTCCTTTATACTTTGTTCCAAAACCAATCTAAGCTATTATCAATACTTTTCTTTTTACCAGCTTTTACTTCTATATCATCAACCCATAGATATGTGATAAAGCTTAAAAAAATAAAAATTAAATCCATTGCAGCAGATGCTAAAATTGCATTATAAATTTCATGATTTTCTCTTGCAACTGTAGCAAATTCAATAGTATGACCTATCAATAATCCTAGGAATACAAAAAGCATAATTCCTATAATCCAAGCCTTTTTTGTTTCCCTTGCTAAATACAGTACAAGTAAAAAAAGTACAACTCCTATTAAAATTGCAGTTGGATTTGAAAAATTAATAATTGGCATTTTAATTTCCTCCTTTGTTTTTAATTATTAATATTATAATATTAATGTAATTTATTTTCAATGAGTTTTGCTAAATCTTCTGCTTTTTTCTTAATATAATTTTGGTCTTCCCCCTCAATCATTACACGAACCAAAGGTTCTGTTCCAGATGGTCTTATCAAAACTCTACCATTTCCAGAAAATTCTTTTTCAAGTTTTTCAATCTCTTTCTGTATCTCCGGATTATGTTTATATTCCTCTTTCTTGTCACTAGCAACTTTAGCATTTACTAATACTTGTGGATATATGTTAATAATCTTACATAATTCCGATGCAGTCTTTTGTTTTTCTAGCATTACTTTAATTAGCATCAGAGAAGTTAAAATTCCGTCTCCTGTAGGGTTATAATCCAAGAATATAATATGTCCAGATTGTTCCCCACCTATATTATATCCGCTTTTTAGCATCTCTTCTAAAACATATCTATCTCCTACTTTTGTTTGAACACAATTTATGTTATTTTCTTCTGCGTATTTCTTTAAACCTAAATTGCTCATAACTGTAGCAACTACGCTATCTTTTTTTAACGTACCTTTTTCTTTCATGTAATTAGAAATAATAGCTAATAATTTGTCTCCATCAACCTCATTGCCTTTTTCATCTACTGCTAAACATCTATCTCCATCACCATCATATGCAATTCCTAAGTTACAATTGTTTTCTATCACATATTTTTTTAGCATATCCAAATGTGTAGAACCACAGTTTTCATTTATGTTTATACCATTTGGAGTATTGTTCATAATATAATGCTTAATTCCTAGTGCAGTAAACACTTTATCTGCAACTACCGAGGTTGCACCATTTGCAGTATCTATTGCAACTACAAAATTATCTCTATTAAAGTTTTCAAAATCTTCTTCAAAATTTTTCCTGAAGAAATATACATATTCATCTAAAAGGTCTGTTCTTACTTCTGCCACACCTATCTTGTCATTTACAGCAGTAAAGTCATTTAGTTTGTCAGAATCCATCATTTCTTCGATTTCTTCCTCTAATTCATCAGGAATTTTCATCCCTTTATTACTAAAATATTTTATGCCATTAAATTCATATGTATTGTGTGACGCTGATATAACAACACTTGCATCGGCTTTTAATTTTTTTGTTAAATATGCCACACCAGGTGTAGGAATTACTCCTAAGCTTTTAACATTTGCACCATAGCTCAAAAATCCAGCTGTCATGGCACTTTCAATTAATGTTCCAGAAATTCTAGTATCTCTACCTATTAAAATTGTTGGTGTGTGATCTGTATGTTTTGCTAAAGCATATGCTCCTGCTTTTGCCACACGATATACTAGTTCTGGTGAAAGTTCTGTGTTAGCAATTCTTCTAATTCCATCTGTTCCAAAATATTTTCTCATTTTATTCATTCCCCTTCATATTACTTTAAAATATTTATATATATATTATACTTAAATATATAATTTTGTGTCAAATAATTCTAAAATCTGTTTATTATTTTATCACATAATTTATAATTTGAACATATTTTTTACATTTTTTCTGGCATTTCTATTCCTAACAATTTTGCACCTGATTTTAATATTAATCCTGTTGCATATGTTAAGTATAATCGTGCATCTTGAATTTCTTTTTCTTCCACTATAATTTTATTTTCATTATAGAAGCTACTAAAATTCTGTGCTAACTCAATTAAATATCTTGCTATAATGTATGGCTCATATTTTTCAGCAGCTTGTCTTATGCAGTCTCCAAAAATATAAATTTTATTTATTACTTTCATAGAAGCTTCATCTTCTAACTTTGTAAAATCAATATTTTTAAATTCAGGAATATATCCTGCTTTTTCTAATACACTTTTGGTTCTTACATAAATATACTGCATATATGGTCCTGTTTCTCCATTGAAATTTAGCATGGTATCCCAGTCAAAAATTTCATCTTTAATTCTGCTATTATATAAATCATTAAAAATTACTGCTCCAATTCCTATTTTCCTTGCAATTTCATCTTTGTTTTCTAATTCTGGGTTTTTGGTATCCATAATATCTTCTACTCTTGAAATTGCCTCATTTAACAAGTCCTCTAATTTAATAATGTTTCCTTCTCTTGTTGACATTTTGCCAGTTTTTAATTGAACCATGCCAAAAGGTACATGTACCAAACCATCAGTATATTTTTCTGCTAATTTTAAATGTTTTGCCACTTCAAATACTTGCTTAAAGTGTAAAATTTGCTCATAAGAAGTTACATATATTGCTTTATCAAAATTATATGTTCTAGCCCTATATAAAATTGCTGCTAAATCCCTTGTTGCATATGTTGTAGAACCATTGGTTTTTTCTATGATACATGGTGGCATTTCTTTTTCAGACAAATCAACTACTGTAGCGCCTTCTGATTTCACTAATAAGTTTTGTTCTTGTAATATATCAACTACTTCTTGCATTTTATCAGAATAAAACGCTTCTCCGTTCCAAGAATCAAAATCCACATGCAGTAAATCGTATACTTTTTGAAATTCTTTTAAACTTACTTCTCTAAATTTTTTCCATAAATTAGTGCAGTATTCGTCACCATCTTCTAATTTTTTAAAATTATTTCTGCAATCTTCTAAAACCTTCTCATCTTCTTTGCAAAGATTATTAATTCTAACATAAATTTTAGTTAGTTCATCAATTGGGTTTTCATCTATGTTATACTCATTTCCCCATCTTTTATATCCTTCAATTAATTTGCCAAATTGTGTACCATAATCTCCTAAATGGTTTATGCCTATACACTTATATCCGAGTGCTTTATAAATTTTATATAATGCTCCTCCAATTACCGTAGAGCGCAAATGTCCTATGTGAAAAGGTTTCGCAATATTTGGTGCAGAATAATCAAAAACTACGTTTTTGCCAATACCTATTTCACTTTCACCGTAATGTTCTTGCTTTAAGTTAATTTCTTCCAACACTGTTTTTATCATTGCTTGTTTAGATACTTCAAAATTTAAGTATCCATTTAAATTATTAATTTCATCTATAATATTTTCGTCAAAAGACATTTTATTTTTCAAATCTTCTGCGATTAATTGCGGTGATTTTTTTAGTTCTTTTGCAAGTCTAAAACATGGAAATGCAAAATCTCCCATTTTTTTGTCAGAAGGAATTTCAATATATTCATATACTTTATTTTCTGGCAAGTTTGCTATATTACTTATTTGTTCTGCAATTTTTTGTTTAAAATCTATCATAATTACTCCAATCTATTTTTCAATCTCCTAAATTAATTCCAATATGTCTCGCTGTTTTTACCAAATCGTGGTCCATATTTACTTTGCGAATATTACTTTCAGGGGTATTGCCAGAAACAGCGCCAATTTGCTTATTGTTTCCAACAACTTCCTCCAATGGCACATGGTCTAGTTTGCCATCTTTTATAACAGTTAATACATTAAATTTTCCATCAAGTGCAAGCTCCATAGCCTTTGCACCATATTTAGTAGAAAGTACTCTATCAAATGCAGTTGGAGAACCACCTCTTTGCATATATCCCAAAACTGTGCACCTAGCTTCTAGTCCAGTTAATTCTTGTAATGCATTAGCAACTTTTTCTCCTGCACCACCTAATCTGTTGTTATCAACTCCTGCACCTTTATCTCTTACTGCTTTTACTGATATATCTCCGCCTATTGGCTTTGCACCTTCTGCAACAACTACAATGCTAAACTCTTTTCCTCTATTTTTACGATTGATAACTTTCTGGGCAGCTTTATTAATATCATAAGGTATTTCTGGAATTAATGCAACATCTGCGCCACCTGCAATAGCAGATTCCAATGCAATCCACCCTGCATATCTTCCCATAACTTCTAATACCATTATTCTATGGTGAGTAGCCCCCGTTGTGTGTAGTCTATCTAACGCTTCTGCTGCAACAGATACAGCTGTATTATATCCAAAAGTTATTTCTGTACATGCTACATCATTATCAATTGTTTTTGGAACTCCTATAACATTAATTCCTTTTAATGATAAATCACGTGCAGATTTTTGAGTTCCATCTCCACCTAAAGTAAATAAACAATCAATTCCATCTTTTTTTATATTTTCTACGCATATATCGGATAAATCCTTATATACTGTTTCTCCATTTTCTTCTATAGGGTAGCAAAAAACATTTGCATTAGTTGAAGAACCTATTATTGAGCCACCTTTTGGTAAAATTCCAATTGCATTTCCTGTAGCATTAGTACATAGCTGTACAAAATCGTTTTTTAACAGTCCTCTATATCCATCTATAAATCCATAGCACTCAATATTATTATTTTCTGCTGTTTTAATTATTGCGCGGATAACAGCATTAAAACCCGATACATCTCCACCATTTGCTAAAATAGCTACTTTTTTTAACATAATTTCAACCCTTTCTCTAGTTAAATATTTTTATTTCTTTTATATATTTGTCCCTCCTATTATATCAATAAACAAAAAAAATACAACATTTCTGTTGTATTTTTTTTGATTGTATAGCAAAATTTTATTAGTTTTATATAAATTTTAGTTTATTACTGTAAATGTTCTACTGCTTGTTGCACAATCCACTTTATTTCTAACCCAAGTTACTGTCCATGTAGCAGTTCCTAATCCTTTACCTGTAAATCTTCCTGTATGGTACCCAGCGCTTGCACCTCCGCCAGTTCCCCATACATATCCAATAACATTACTGTTAGATGTTTGACATCTAATTGAAAAATCCTTTGGTCTATAGAACCTTGACATAACTGTATCACCAACATGTACAGTATTATTTGTCTTCTCAGTTCCTATGTAGCTTTTACTAGAATCATCAATATAGTTATAATATTTAACTTCTGGAGCTTCTATTGTTATGTTAGTCTTTAAGGTGTCAACACATTTTCCTTCGCCATTATAAATGTATATGTGTACTTCTATGTCACCTGCTTTTATAGCACGAAATTTCACAAAAGTATCACCGAAACTAGTCATTTCTAATTTAATTCCTGTTTGAGAACTCTGCCCAAATGAAATATGGTAATCATCAGGTAATCCATATGCATTAATAGTTGTAGAGTTGCCTAAAGTAACAGTTTCTGAAGTTGCTTTAATAGTATATTTTTTTACTTCAACTGTTTGTCCCGCTATTGTTCCTATAGTTTCACCAGTTTTTATGTCTTTTATTATAAATGCCAATCTACTTTCTCCAGTCTCTTTAGCAGTAGCAGTATATTTTACAACATTGCTATTATTTTCACTAGTCTGTGATAAGGTATAAATATCTCCTTTTCCATTGCTTGCATTATATTCTGTATAGTAATCATCTACAGTATATCCTTCAGGACATGTTACTGTGATTGTAAAAGTATCTCCAACATACACAGAATTTTTTGAATATCCAATATTAATTCCTAATGAATTAATATTTACCTTGTTTCCGCTATCACCTACATCAGGATGCTCTGCTGTTCCTGATTGTTCAATTTTTTCTTCTATTTTAATAGTAAATTCAGTCTCATATACCATTTTACTATCCTCTACTTTTTCAGTATCGGTCCATAGATAAACTTTAAATGTATCTTCTCCAGCCTCTAAAGCTTCTAGTGTATATATATAATTTCCATCTGAAACTTTGCTTCCGAGCTGCTTATATTTAGTTTCATTCACTCCTTGGCTACATACAAGTCCCTCTGGAATATTTTTAATTGTTAGGGTAAAAGTATCCCCTACTCTAACTGTTTCTGGAGAAATAACAGCTTCCAAATTATAT
Source organism: uncultured Clostridia bacterium (assembly GCA_944391825.1). Taxonomy (GTDB): domain Bacteria; phylum Bacillota; class Clostridia; order TANB77; family CAG-508; genus CAG-273. The sequence goes on from CALXUZ010000013.1 coordinate 9,741, forward strand.
TCTACTCCTTCTTCGGGAACTTCAATAGATACTTCCTCTTTATAATCTTCTTCTGTGTCTTTTTCAAATGTTGCATAAGATTGTTCTACTTCCACAGCATCAGGATTTACATATAAGCTTACTCTGAAACCAGCATCTACGCTTGAAGAATTTGGAGCAAATTTTCTGCTTGCTATTGGTGTAGCTTGTCCAGTTGTATTATAGCTTCCTCCTCTAAAAATGTAGTCTTCATTTCCGTTTTTTCTCTCTTGTGAAATTTCTGCTAAATTACCGCCTAATCCCCATATACCATTAAAAAATGTTGCAGATTCTAATGCTGAAGCATTAGCTGGGAAGTTTGAATTATCATATTTTCCAACATTAGTACTATCATATATTAATGTGGTTATAATATCATTTGATTGGCTATCTTTAAAATCGCTGTTAGTCTCTGCAATCCATAATACTGTTGCATCATATTCCACACCATACATTAAGTGACTTACAACAGACGGATTACCTTCTTCAACCTTTGAAGCAATATCAATTATATCATTAAATCTTAGTATAGGATAATCTTCACTTTTTCTAAAATAGTTTCCACCACTTTTTGTTTTAGAAACATCCCATCCAATCATTCCACGAGCTTTATTATAGTAATTTTTATCTTTATCATAACTTAATTCAGCTTCGCTTATATAAAATCCACCATATTTTTCTATACTAGCCACAAATTCATCACTTAAAGTTTCAGTTCCCCAATATAATTCTTTATAAAGTTCTGTTCCGTCTTCAATATTTAATTTTTCGCCTTCTGAATTAGTCCAATTTTTATACAAGTCTATCAGTTCATCTTTTGTTGTATCCAATTCATCTTTTGTTAAAGGTACCCAAACATATACTAAATTTCTATTTTCTGCATTTTGAATTGATACCAATCCTGACTCATCAACTGAATATTTAAAACCTACTGGAATTGGAACTTCAGTTGTATAGAAATTTGTTTTTAACATATATACTTCTGCTAATTCTTCATCACTAGGTGCAACTGGTTCTGTTGTTGCAACTTTTATAGTTTTTTCTTCTGATTTTGAAGTTTGTGTTGTTTCTTCTTTATAAATTTCAGAATATGTTTCTATTGATATTCCGGTAGTTCCCAATGTGTATTCTACCTCATTATTTTGTAGATAATATTCTATTTGTTGTATCTCTTCTTTTGATAATACATGTGAATTAATAGTATATAAAACAGTATTATAGTTTGCATATTCATTTAGTTCATCATATCTTTCACTTGAAATTTCTTTTAATTCTGTATATTCTAATTCATTATATAATGTAACATAAAATCCGCCATATTTTTCTATGCTTTTTATTACATCTGATTCAATTTCATAGTAATCAACATTAGCAAAATAATCATCCACATTAATTTCTTTTGCAGCTTCATTATATGGTATCCAAACCATTGAAATTCCTAAGTTTTCATTTGTTACAAGTATTCCTGTCTTTAAATCCCCTTGTGTATATGTAAATCCATTTGGTATTGGTATTCCATGGCTTGTATCACCAACTATTGTGTTATCCCAGTTATTTTCATTAAATCTTTCTTCTTCCCAAGTTGTATTTCCTGTACTACCTTTTGGTTCTGTACCTTTGTTAGTATATACAATCACTAGCACTGTACCAACTATCAATAGTAATAATACAACAACTAATATTATTATAGTTGACAGTTTAATTCTTTTTTCTTTCATCTACTTTTCCCCCTTTGTTTTTTTAAAGTAAAAAATATTATAAATATTAAAATAATAATAATAACATAAATAAAATTAAAATCATTTTTATTCTCACCATATGGTGGAAGCACTTTAATAGAAACTCTTGCAGAATCTTCTTCTAAATTTTTGTCTGAGGCAATACAATAATTTCCAGCCTGTATCGATGTGCCACTTGTATTATAATTTCTTCTTCCTTCATCATTGCTATATTGTATTATTTCAGTTTCATTTAAAAATGAAGAATCAACATCTTCTGTTGTTGTTAAAACTTTGCTAGCACTTAAATATATAATTTGTTCTTGCCCGGCATTAAGATTAGTTCCTTCATATTTTAAATATTTTGAACTATTAAATCTGGCATCATTTTCATATTGAGTTGCATCTTTAATATAATCTTTTAATTCCTCATAATCTATGCTCTTCCAGTAGTCAGAATTTGGTTTGTTATTAATTGTTACAGCATTTTCATTATACGTGAATCCCATATTGTCATATGTTAAATAATCTATAATTGTAAATTTATCACAATCTATATTACTATTGTTTTTTATTTTTATGGCATATACAATGCTTAATGTAGAGCCATGTTTTATTTCATTGTCTATAGTTACAACGTGTTGATCTTTTAAAGCTGTGGTTGCAATATATCCACTAGTATTATTTGAATTATGGTTATAACTTACTAAAACAGAATCATCTGCCAATGTTAATTCCAAACTTTCAACATATTTTTCTAATGTTAGGATAAATTTCTCTCTTTCTTCAATTTTTATGCTGCCATAATAATATGGGTTAACTCCTGATTTTAAAACATAATCCTCTATATCCTCATCCCAAACATACAAAGTGCTAGATGGTTGCAAAGTAAATGTATTTGTTTGTATTATCAACTTTGTGTTCTGGTTACTATCAGAAAGTTTTTGTGAATTTTCAGTTTCCACTATTTCTTCCTCTTGTTTAGTTGTTATATTTTTGAAATGCTCTTTAATTTCAGCAATATTGCTTGCTCTACCAGTGTTTTGATTTATATTTTCTGCATTTGTAATGCTTTTTTCTTGGCTGGATAACTTATAATTTTGTCCATTATATTGTCCACTATTTATTTCAAATTCAACAATAAAATCTCCACCATTTTTTGGATACTTAAATTCATATTGACCGTTATAAGTTATATAGCTATTTCTTTTTGCAGCTTCTAAATCAATTAATGATACCCTTACTGGTGTTCCATTAAGTAAGTCATTATTTTCATAAATATTTCCTGCTACCAATGTAATATTATCATCTGTTTTAATTTCATATATTGCAGCCTCTTCATTTTTTTCTATTTTCAAATTAACAGTTGAACTAGTTTGAAAATCTATTTCGTTTGATTCTACAGTTGAATTTTTTATGCTACTTTCATTTGTTACTATTTGCGAACTTGGATTTGAACTTGTATTTAATAATTCAACTATTTTATTGAGAATTTCTTCTGTATTATTTGTATTTAATATGGCATACTTATAATCTGTATTCTTTATCTCATTTATATCTTCATCCTTTATTTGCTCGTTAGTATTAACTATTAATATTCCTTTATATCCTTGCAAGTTGACTTTTTGAAAAGCATTTGGATTATTAATGTTTAGTTCTAACTCCCTTATATGTGACTTTAAATCATTTAGATTAGAATGCAATCTCACTATTTTTCTATTTTGCTCATTTGTTAACCTTTCATTTATTATGTTTTCAAGTTCACCTTCTAATGATGGATGTGCATTATTATATAAATATGCTAATTCAACTTTTTCGCTATAAACACTATATGTTTGAAACGTTATCTCTGGTTTTTCATAGTTTGCAGTATATTCAAACTTTATCTTATATCTTCCTTTTGCAATATCTTTAAAAGAATACTCTCCTTTTGAATTAGTAGTTGTATTTGAAATTATGTTTCCTTCTGTATCTAGAAGATAAACTTTAACTCCTCCTAAAAAATTGTCCTCTGTATCTTTTACCATGCCTGATATAATTATATATACTTCATTTGCCGCAAAAGAAAAATATATTTGTGAAAACATAATAGCAAAGAAAAGTAGCACAAATATTATAACTATTTTTCTTATAATAAATCACCCTTTTCACTTTAATAAAACTATTATATTTTATAATATCAATACATATTTAAATATATTAAAACATACATTTTATTTTTTTAAAAGTCTTGTTACAAAAATGTTATGAAACTGTAATATAATTGTAATATAAATTTATATAATTAAAAAAATCGCTAAAATTAGCGATTTTTCAATTATATTTTACTACTAACATTAATTTTCGTAACTTCAACTTGTAATTCTCTTGTAATAATATTTTGAATTTGTGCAACTTCGTTTTCATCTAATTCATCTGTTTTAATTATTGCACTTACATTTCCATTATTAACAAATAAAATCACATCGTCAAACCCTTTAGTCTTTATCAAATTTTCTGCTATCATAATAGCATTTTTTTCATCATTTATCTTCTTTATTTCTTCTTGTGCTATTGTTTTTTCATCTGCTTCTAAATTATCTGTTTCTAAAATCTTTTGGTAATTTTCAAGCATTTGAGAATACATATTATCCCTATCTATTTTTGACTGTGTGAAATAATTGCTATCTGTTTGACTTATATTTTCTTGTACGTCTTCTAAATTACTACTTGTATCAACTGCTTCAGTATTATTTTTGATTGTATTTTGCGTATTATCCATTGTATTGTTCGTCACATTATTGCTTACTCCTTCATTCGCTACTTCATTTGCATTTACTAAAGTAGCATCACCAATTGCTGCCATTTCTTCCGAATCTGCCGCACTACTAGTAGGTATTAAATTTTCTTCAAGTTTTTCTTGATTACTAAAATTTAAATACCCTGCTGTTACTAGCATTAAAGCTATTACAAAAATAACCACCTGATTTTTCTTAAAATTCTTCATTAACCTCACCTTTCCTTGTTGGGGACGGTTCTTAGTCACCCTATTTAGGGTAACTTGGGACGCTTCTTCTTGCCTCCCCAACTTTTTCTCTTTTTATGTAACAGAGAACCGTCCCTAAACTACCCTAAATAGGGTGACTAAGAACCGTCCCCACTCCAGAATACTTGGATTTTGTGTGATGAAAGTCCAGTTACAGCTTCCACAGCTTGTATTATATTTGCTTTTACCACAGTATCATTACCACCTTGTGCAGTAATGATGGCTCCTTCAATTTTAGGACTTATAACACTTTGAGTAATCGGCTTTTTTTCTCCACTGCTTTCTTCATATATCACCTCTCTTTTTGTATCTGTTTCTGTTATTTTTCTTGTTCCACCATTTGTATCTGTTTCTTCTGTGTCTTTTTGTGAAATATCTTGATTGTACATTGGAACAATTTCATTTGTTTGTGAATATGTTATTAAAACATTTACTTTGCCAACCCCATCTATTTGCTGAAGTATTTCTTCTAATTGTAAAGAGAGGTCATCTTGTGCCACAGCATTTACACTAATTTCAGAATTTGTCACTTCTGCAAGCTTTTTATTAGGGTCGTCCGTACTTTCTTTTTTTTCAGTATCACTGTTCCAGATTAAATTAATAACTATTAGTGTAATTACTAAAATCACAAGGAATATAGCTAAATTTTCGATCCTTTTTTTATTATCCCCAACATCTTTGTTGAAAATATTTTTTAATTTCTCTTTTATCATATATATGCCCTCCCTTATTCATTTATGAATATATTTTTTGTACTAATTTCATATACTCCATTTAAATATTCTTTTATCTCTTTTTTAGCTTGGCTTGAAATTGTGTTTTTCTTGTTTGCACTTTTCTTTTCTTCTGTATTTGTTTCAGTATTTGAAACATTAATTTTTACCTCGTTCACTTCTAAAACCGTATTGTTAATTTCGTTTTCATTAGAATTACTATTGGTTGTTTCTGTTTTCTTCTCTACTTCAAGTATTATCTTTTTTAGAGTATACTGATCATCCTCTTCTACTTCAATTTCAACACTATTTACTATATATCCTTTATTTTCTATCTTTTCCTTAATATCATTTTTTATGCTACTTAAATAAATTTCCTTAATCTGATTTTCATTTTGATCTTCTAATTGCTTTTGCATGCTACTATTACTTTTAGATGCCTCAATATATTCATCCAAATCAATAATATCTGTTAGATTAAAACTATTTCCAGTCACTTTACTAATAACTGGCGAAACAATAGAAAAAAGTATGTATACACCTATTACTACTTTTATGTATTTTTTGCTATTACCTTCTGGCAATATCATTTCAATAATTGTGCTTATTATAACAGCAATAATTATACCTTGTATCCATCCACTAACCCATTCCATTATTCACTCCTATCATCTATACATTAATCCACTATTGGTAATTTTAATTACTAGCGTTGTGCCTACTATTAGCATTACAGAAACACTGCACATAATTGCTAAAAGCATTTTAAAAGTATCTCCCATTTGATCCAGTAATTTTACTATCTTATCATCTGCAATCGGCTGGCATACGGCACCTGCCAGATAATATAGCGCCATTAGCACAGCAAGTTTTATAATAGGCCCTACGCAAATACACAAAATAACTATTACTCCAATAATACCTACTGCATTTTTTAAAACATTACTACAACCAATTACTGTATCAACTGCATCTCCTAAAATTTTACCTACTACTGGTATAAAATTTGTAACAGCTGCTTTTGCTGTTTTTGCAGTAATACCATCTACAGTGCTACTTAGGCTACCTTCCACTGAAAGCACTCCCACAAATATTGTTAAAACAATTCCCAATACCCATACCACAGAAGAATTGAAAAATTTAGATAACTTGTCTATCTGCACTCTATCCGATACTTTAGAAACAATTCCTAGAACATTTGCAATTAAAACAAATGGAATTAGTACAGAGGTTATAAAGTTTCCTATAAAAGTAATTATAAATAATATTATTGGCTCTATTATTCCTGCAGAAGCAATGTTTCCAGTAGTAAGCATTAATGTAATTAATATTGGTATTAAGCTATTCATAAAGCCTACTAAATTATTAATACTAGTAGTTACCATTGATAAAACATCAGCAAAATTAGTCATAATAAGTGTTACAATTAAAATATACTGCACATAATATGTAATTTGAGAAATTGATTTATTTTCCAAACCTTCACTAATACTTTTTAATATACTATGAATTACAATAATAACTACAATACTACCTAAAATACTAATGCAATCCAACACTTCTTCCCCAGCAATATTAAAAAAAGTTTTTAATAATCTTTCATTATCAATATCACCTGTTATGGCAGAAGAAAAAATTTCTCCCATGTCCAAATCTTCAAATGTATTTTGTGTATACTTTTTTGTTTCTTCAATAAAACTAGAAATATTTAAGCTATCTTGCTGAGATTCTAAAATTTCTTCTTGAGAGGCTGTATTTTCATCAGTAGCAATGACTACAGAGTTTATAGAAAGGATAAAGAAAATTGCAATTAAAAAAATAACTATAATTTTTCTCATCTTTCTTCCTTTCTGGTTTTTTAAGGCAATACTTTTAAAATTGTTTCAAGTAGGCTAGATATTATTGGTATTGACATAGAAATAATAATAATTTTTCCGCCTAAATCCACCTTGTTTGCTATAGCTACTTCTCCTGAATCTTTGCAAATGCTAACCGCAAACTCTGTTAAAAATGCAATTCCTGTAATTTTTAATAATAAAACTAAAAACTCATTATTTATTGCAGTTTTATTAGATAATGTTGTAAGCAAATCTATAATTGCTCCAATTTTATCAATGATCATTAATAAAATCAGTGCACCTGCTATTAAAGAAACATAAATTACAAATTCTGGTCTATATTGTTTTAAAATTACTATAATAATTAAGGCTATTAAGCCAACACCTATAATCTTAACAATTTCCATTTATTTCATTTCCTTTATAAACCAAACATTGTCCTTACACTAGTAAACAAAGTGCTAATTTCCTTTATAACCAAACTTAGAACTATAACAAGCCCTGCTAAAGTTGTCATCATAGCTTGATCTTCTCTCCCTGCCCTTACCAATACTTGATATAATACCGCAACTAGAATTCCTATTGCTGCTATTTTAAATAACAAACTAATATCCATGTTTTCCTCCTAAATCAATATAATTGCAATCGTCATCCCACTTATAATCCCTAAAGTTCTATACATTTTCTCATTTTTTAGTTTTTCTTGTCTTGCATTTTCTAGCTGAGTATCCAAAAATTGATTAACAACTTCTATTTCGCTAATCTGACCCTCTAAATCAGTTTGTCCCAGCAATCTCCCTAAATTTTTTAATGTTGTAATATCTTCATCTAATAAATTTGTTACCACATCTTCAAAGCTCTTATTCCAAGCTTCTCCTGCACTTTCTTCTTTCATCCTTACAGAAGCCCTTTCAAAAATCTTTCCAATATTTCCACCTATTTTATTTGAGATTTCTAAAAACAAATTAGGAATTGGTTCATATGTGAACTTAATCTTTGTAGAAAACATATTTAATGCACTTTTTATATCTTTTAATTCGCTTTCACGTCTGGAATATTTTTTTGAAAATAAAATACCAAGTAATGTACTTACTACAATAATGGAAATTAATAAAATAAACTTGAAAATAAGCATAAATCCTCCTCAAACAGCCCTTTCATATCCAAGCTGTATTTTTCTATTGTTATCTAAAATTAAAATCTTATCTATCATTTGTTTTTTAATTAATTTATTTAAAATTGGATTTTTAATAACTTCTTTAGCATCCGCCCCATGTGCAGTAAAAATCCCCCTAACCCCTGAACAAACCGCATATTCAATGGCATTAATATCATCTTCGCTTCCAATTTCATCAGCCACAACCACTTTAGGGCTCATGGAACGTACTAGCATTTTTAATCCCAATGATTTTGAAATATTTTCGATTACATCTGTTCTAATTCCTATTTCATTTTGTGGACATCCCTTATACATTGCAGAGATTTCTCCCCTTTCATCAACAACACCAACAGTAAGTCCATTAAAATGCATTTCAGGAACTCCATTACTAATTTTTCTAACTATGTCCCTTAAAAGTGTGGTTTTGCCTAGTCCTGGTGGAGAAACAAGCAAGGTGTTATATATATCATTAGAATTTGGTTTTAAAACATATTTTAAAGCACTGTCACTACAATTAAAAACCTCTCTTGCAATTCTAAAATTCAAACTACTAATATAGCTTAAATTAATAACTTGTCCATCCTTAATTACCGCATTTCCAGTAATGCCAACTCTGTGCCCACCAATTAAAGTTATAAAACCATTACTAATTTGATTTTGATATGAATATATTGAGTTCTCACAAATTCTTTGCAATATTTGTAATATGGTATCAGGAGTAACTAGCAAATTTATTTGTTTTTCTATATTTCTACTTTTTAATATTATCGGCTTATTGCTTCTTATCCTAATTTCTTCTATTTCTTCAAAAAAATTTTCTGCTATTTGCTGTTTTATTTTTTCCGGAAAAAAATTCAGAATTTCTTTCATTATATTTTGTGCCTAAATTTTCCTTTCAAAAAAAATAATCATATATTAATATATATGATTACTTTTATTATTTTAGAACCTAAATTTTAAAAAAATTATTCTTCCCAATTATGATACACGTTCATAACATCATCTAAATCTTCTAAATTATCTATTAATCTTTGCATTTTCTCACCATCTTGCTCACTTAATTTAATATATGTAGATGGAATCATTTGTACTTCTGCCTCTAAAAATTCTAATCCCTTAGCTTCTAATTCTTCTCTTACTTTTGAAAAATCTTCTACAGATGTTGTAATTTCATAGCATTCATCAGTAGCTTCAAAATCCTCTGCACCACTATCTAAAGCAAGCATCATCATGTCATCTTCTGATAAATCTGTTGTAGTTCTATCGATTACAATAACTCCTTTTTTAGTAAATAAATAAGATACGCAACCTGTTGTGCCTAGGTTTCCGCCTGCTCTATCAAAAGCATGGCGTACATCTGCAGCAGTTCTGTTTCTATTATCTGTACTTGCTTCTACAATAACCGCAACTCCATTTGCTCCATAACCTTCATAAATTACCTCTTCATAATTTTCTGCATTTCCTGCACCTGAAGCTTTTTTTATTGCATTATTTATAGTATCATTTGGCATGTTGTTTGCCTTACATTTTGCTATAACATCTTTTAATTTAGAATTTCCAGCCGGGTCAGGTCCACCTTCTTTTACTGCGATTAATAGCTCTCTACCTAACTTTGTAAAAATTTTTCCTCTTGCTGCATCCACTTTACCTTTTCTTGCTTGAATATTATGCCATTTTGAATGTCCTGACATGGTTAATTCCTCCTTTATTTTTGTATTTTTTATAAACCGCTTATTATTTTAGCATATTTTTTCTGTTTTGTGTAGTGCTTTTAAATTTTTTATTAAAATTCTACTTGTTCCAAATTTATTAATTGGTTATTCCTACAAGTCATTTTTAACTTCAAGCATAGCAACGTACAACACTCCACATGCGATGTCTGCTGATAAAAAACACCTTTGCTAGACTTGTTTGCTGATAAAAGACATCTTAATCATTAATCCTCTTCAATTGCTTCTACACTCTTTTCAATTATATCAATAAACATTTGTGAATCGCATACTTTTTCAATAATTGTACTATAAAATAAATGTCCCTCTTCATAAGCTTTTATTTTATCATCAATATCTTGTATTTCCTTCTTTTTTTCTTCTATTTTTGCCCTTTCACTATTAGTTTTATTTAATCTATCTAATTCTAACATTAATTTGTTTTTATAATCTAATTCTGTATCATATAGCTTTTTACTTAATTTAATTAATTTTTCTTTACTGTCTCTCATCATTTGAATATATGGTATATTTTTGTATTCTATTCTTTTCATTTCATAAATCTCAATTGTTCTATATTCTAAATACATTGTAAGATTTTTGAATACTTTAATAAACTTAGTTTGAATATCAACATTTTTTAAAGACTCCTTCTTCATGTTCTTTAATTCACCATTTTGTTCAAACACAAGTTTTTCTTGAATATACAACTCTTTTGGTATTGTAAGATTATTACACAAGTCTATAATTGATTGACTATCTGACATTTTCTTTATTTCTATCTCATGAGCAAATTTATTTCTTATTTTTCTAATAGTCTCTATAGTTTTATATTCATATTCAGAAATAATTCCTATATAGTAGCACATTAAATTTTTGGAACTAAAAGTTGCCAACGGTGCATTATTAGTAAACAATCTCTCATCTATTTTATTATCTGATAACATAAAACATTTTAATATTTTTTCTAATTGTGTTTCTAATATTGAAGCACTTGTAATTACTAGCGCCCTGTCGGATTTCAAATTAATTTCTTCTTCTACAATATCTATCCATCTTAAAGTGTCTATTTCATCCCTTATATCCATATCTCACACCTTCTTCACATTTTCTTATGTTATATCACATTCTACACGAATTCTCAACCTATTTCGTAATACCTTATTCAGTTTTCCATTTTCATCTCTCTCAAAAGAAAAATATTGTCTATTATTTATAAAATCCACAAGAACATTTTTGCTTTCTAAATTAATTATATTATTTTTAATAATTAATTCTTCTGGTATTTCTTTTGGAACGCTTAAATCAAATTCTCGCTTTAATATGAACCTAATTAAATATTGATCTTTAGTTCCATTTTCATCATATCCTCCAATTATCACATAATTTACTAAAGCATTAAAAATTTCTTGGTCAAATTCTTCCATTATATCTTTAGTTGTCAATAATTCTTTTATCTTTGTTAAACCATCTGAAATAGACTGTTTATCTTCTTGTAGTAGTTGTAACTGCTCTATTTTCTTTTCTAATATTTCCAACTTCCTATTATATTTTTCAACTTTCTCATCATAATCTTCTTGTGATATTTTATCTTCTACTATTAAATCTACTAGCTTACTTTTCTTTGATTTAATATTTGCATATTCTTTATTACATTTTTCTAACTCCTCTTGCTTATTATCTTCATTCATTGTTTGATTCATAATGTCTAAAAACTCTTTAGTTTCAAACTTGGTATTTGAGCATAATATTTTATAACTATCAACAAAAGCCTCTTTTATTATTTCTTCTCTAATAGTTTTAGATTCACTACAATTATCTTTTCCATTCTTTGCAAAACTCGTACAAGACCAAGATGGAATATTTTCTTTATTTTTCCCTGCTACCATTCTTCTAGTAAAGCAATTACCACAAAAACCACATCTAATTCTACTACTAAAAGCAAATTTCCTTCCCACATTTCCTATTCTTCTTCCATTAGCTCTCGCTCCACATCGTTCTTTTAATATTTCTTGTACTAAATCAAATTGCTCTGGAGCAATAATAGGTTCATGATGTTCTGATACATAAAATTGGTCTGTTTCTCCTAAATTCTTATACCTTTTATGTGATAATGGATCTGCTGTATAAGTTTTTCCTTGTAGTACATCTCCTTTATATTTTTCGTTTCTTAATATGCCTCTTATTGTGCTATCACTCCAATTTGCATTACCTTTTGGACTTTTTATACCTTGCTTCATTAACATTTTTGCAATGCTATTTGCGCCATGTCCTGCACAATATTGTTCAAATATAAATTTAACTACTTCAGCTTCTTCCTCTATTATCAATAATTCTTTATTTCTTGAATTGTACTTATATCCATAACAACTATTAAAGCCTACTAATTCCCCTCTATTCATTTTCATCTGTAGACCTAACTTTACATGTTCAGATATATTTTCACTTTCTTGTTGTGCTACAGCACTTAGTGTTGTTAATAACATTTCACTTGCCTTTGTGTCCAAAGTATTTAAATTATTTTCTTCAAATAAAACTGCAACATTGTTATCTCTCAACAATCTTACATTCTTCAAAACATCCATTGTATTTCTTCCAAATCTTGAAATAGATTTTGTCAAAATTAAATCTATCTTTCCTGCTATTGCATCTTGTATCATTTTCATAAATCCCGCTCGTCTATAATCTGTTGTACCAGATATTCCTTCATCAGCATAAATATTTACATACTGCCATTCAGAATTGTTGTTAATTTTTTCATAATAATATTTCTTTTGTGATTCATAACTATTTAATTGCTCAGCTCCCATTGTACTCACTCTTGCATAAGCTGCCACTCTTAGTTTTCTACTTAATACTTTTCCTGTTCTTCTATCAATTATCCCTTCTTTTTTAGGTATTTTGATAATCTCCATTTGTACCACCTAACCTTTCTTTGCATTTAATTGTAAAGGTTTTATTGAGGTTGTACAAAATTGTAAATTCTCCTTAATTTTTGATTTTGCACATTTGTATATTTTTTCATTTAATGCTTTATTTTCTTGTAAAAAATTTATAGTTCTTAATTGCATTACTATACTAAAAAATGATAAATCATACTTTTCTAAATTGTTGACTAAAATTTTTTCTACCATCTACTCACATCCCTATTTTTTAGGCACAATGCAAGTATAAAATGTTATTTTTAATTACTAGACGGCAAATCAGCTAAATTTGCTCCACAGGATTTCCACCTCCCCACTTCTCGCGAGGTTATCTTCATTGCTTGCGACGCTTTTAACGCTCGAACTGTGACTAGATAAGAGTATCATTATTTCTATTATTACTCATCGCCTTATTAGTTGCTAACTAATATTTGTAATATAAGTATTTATCGCTCTTTCTACATTTGCAGAAGTCTTGGCGTACCTATTAACACAGCTCATAATAATAGTAATGTATTCAGTAATTTTGATATTTAATTATCTTAAGAGAAAATATCCCTCTAATCTATAAAGGAATTTTTTAAGGGTTTGTACGAAATTTTTTTACATATTTTGAAAATATTTTTCTTTTTTAAAAATATCCCCTACTCTATAAAGGAAAAAATCAAGGCAATTTTTGAAGTTTTTTATAAATTTGTTTATTTTTTGCAAAAATAAACAAGTAAGTTTTTCTACTTACTTGCTACAATATTTTTATAGGGCAATTTTATTAATTTTTTTGTCCTAGAAATTTTTTAGGTCAAATTTTTCGTCTTTTTTGACCTATAAATTTATTTTAAAAACAAATCTGTATATTTTTGAAAATTAAAAATTTGATTTCTACTATATCCTGTTGTTTCTATTATTTTAATAGATTATTTTGTTTTATATAATCTGCTATATTTTCAAATACTTTTTCTGTGTATCTTGGTCTATCATTCTCAATATACAAATCTGCTACTGTCTTTTCTCCGTTTTTTAATAATTTTTGAACTCTAGAATCTTTTAGAAGATGTTCATTTTCTTTTTTGCTTATATCAATACAATTTTCTTCACAATATAGTTTGCATTGTATATCTGCCTCTAATTTATCACACATTTTTGCAAAG
>CALXUZ010000014.1 GCA_944391825.1 uncultured Clostridia bacterium
GTCTTATGTGCGCCGCCAGCGTTTATCCTGAGCCAGGATCAAACTCTCAATTTCTTCTCTTATCGAAAAAATAAACTATTACTTTGTCAAACTTCGCAAAAATCTCCTCAATATATATTAAGTATTATTTCGTCAATTTTTACTCGTTTTTCTCGTCCTACTTGTCTCTTTTTCCGATTTATTTTTAAAATAAACTTCACTGCTTATTTTTGTATTTTCTTTGAGTTCTTTGACTCTCTTATTTTTCTGGCTGTGATTTCTCACTTGCTTTTTATTGGTTTTCTCAAAGGTTTATTGTTTACTTTTCAATGTGCTTATAAAATCTTCAGGCAAAGTTTCTTGCTGAAGACAATATTCATTTTAGCACACCACAAACTCAAAGTCAACACATTTTTAAAAAAAATTTAATTTTTTTTGAAAGAAATTTTTTCCAGCTTGCAAAGTACTAATTTCAAGCCTTTTTTAACTTGTGTAAATCACAAAAAGAAAGACTTATAACAAAAATATTTTTTATACTTTGTCCATAATCATAAAAAATCGACTTTTAAAGTCGATTTTTTTATGACTATATTAAATTTCAAAAATTGCTACTCTTTCCAAATCATTTGATTCATCATATGATAAGGTTATCTCGAATATAGTTTCATCTTCTATTTCATTTATTAATTCCATAATAGTTTCTTCTAGGTTAGTATATGCACCTGGTTTATCTTTATAAGTCATCTGTACTGATATTAATTTTGTTCTTCCATCACCATATTTCTCGTTATTCTCAATTATTATATTTAATAGTTCTTTTACCTCTTTTCCTGTTTTTTCTCCAGCATATTTTCCAAAATCAATATTTGCCTCTTGTTCATTTTCAATAATTGGTGTTGTAATTATGTTACTTCCTTCCATCATTGTATTTGTTTTCCTCTGTTGCATAACCGTAAAGAATAAAGCTACCGCAATTCCTATTATTAGTACAATTACAAAAATTATTGCAATAAAAATTTTTTTATTTCCCATATTTCTTCTCCTTTGATTTTTTATATTTTACCACAGCAATAAATATATTACAATATCTTTATCCTCTTTTTCTTACTACTTCATACATAATAATCCCAGCTGATACTGAGGCATTTAGGGAATTAATTTTACCCTTCATTGGAATTTTTACTAAAAAGTCGCAATTTTCTTTCACAAGCCTGCTCATTCCAAAACCTTCGCTACCAATCACAATTGCTATTGGCAGTCTATAATCTTGTTTTGTATAAATAGTCTCTGTTTCCATGTCTGTTCCACATATCCAAATGCCCTGTTTTTTTAATTGCCTTATGGTTTCATTTATATTATTTACCCTAGCTATTTTCATATATTCCACAGCACCTGCAGATACTTTGCTAACTGTGCTATTTACTGTAGCAGACCTTCTTTTAGGTATAATAATTCCATGAACTCCTGATGTTTCTGCAGTTCTAATTATTGAGCCCAAATTGTGCGGGTCTTCTATTCCATCTAATATTAGTATAAATGGTTGTTCTTTTTTTTCGTTTGCTAACTCTAAGATTTCATCAACTTCACAATAATTAAATGGTGGAACTATTGCTATTACTCCCTGATGATTTTGTGTTTGTGAAATTTTATTTAATTTACTCCTGTCAACTTCAGTTATTGGAATTTTTCTTTCTTTGGCTATTGATATTATTTTATATATTGAACCATGCTTTTCACCATTTGCTATTAGTATTTTGTTAATATCTCTTTCTGATTCCAATAATTCTAAAACCGCATTTCTTCCTTCAACCTGGTCAATGTATTCATCATTTTCCATTATAACCATCACCCCACAAATATTTATTCTTCATCCAATTTTAAAACTGACAAAAATGCCTCTTGCGGAATTTCCACATTTCCTATTTGGCTCATCTTCTTTTTACCACGTTTTTGTTTTTCTAATAATTTCTTCTTTCTGGTAATATCTCCACCATAGCATTTTGCAAGCACATCTTTACGCATTGCAGAAATTGTTTCCCTTGCAATTATTTTTCCACCTATTACCGCTTGTAAAGGAATTACAAACAATTGCCTTGGTATAACTTGTTTTAGTTTTTCAACCATTTTTTTGCCTTTATCATATGCATTATCTCTGTGAACTATGAAAGAAAGCGCATCTACTCCTTCTCCATTTACCCAAATATCTAATTTCACTAAGTCAGATCTTTTATATTCTTTAAATTCATAATCAAATGAAGCATACCCTTTTGTCTTTGATTTTAGTGTATCAAAAAAATCATAAATTATTTCATTTAATGGCAATTCATAAATTAATGTTACCCTATTTGAGTCCAAATATTTCATGTCTATATAAGTGCCTCGCCTATTTTGGCAAATTTCCATAATTCCACCAACATAATCTTTTGGTGTTATAATTTCTGCTTGTACCATCGGTTCTTCTATATATGAAATTTCGGTTTGTGGTGGCAAGTCAGATGGGTTATATAGGTCAAGCACTGTTCCATCTGTTTTGTGAATTTTATAAATAACAGAAGGTGAAGTAGTAATTAGGCTTAAATCAAATTCTCTGTCCAATCTTTCTTCTATTATTTCTAAATGTAGTAAACCTAAAAATCCGCAACGAAAACCTGAGCCCAATGCTCCTGATGTTTCAGGTTCATACTCTAATGCTGCATCATTTAATTTTAATTTTTCTAGTGCAACTTTTAAGTTTTCGTAATCACTACCATCTATTGGATATATCCCACAATATACCATTGGATTTACCTTTTTGTAACCAGGTAGTGGCTCTGATGCTGGATTTTCTTTTAATGTTATTGTATCTCCCACTCTAACATCTGACAAACTTTTTATACTAGCTGCAATATATCCAACTTCGCCAGCTTTTAATTCATTGCATGGTTCATATCTTCCAGGTTCAAAATACCCAACTTCTGTTATAGTAAAATTTTTTCCAGAAGACATTAAAATCATTTCGTCTCCAATTCTTACTTTGCCATTTTTAATCCTTACATATGCAATTGCACCTTTGTAGTTATCATATATCGAATCAAATATTAATGCTTTAAGTGGTGCTTCTTCATCTCCAACAGGTGCCGGCAAATCTGTTACAATTCTCTCTAGCACCTCATTCACATTTAGACCAGATTTTGCAGAAATACATGGTGCATCTTCTGCTGGTATACCAATTATATCTTCAATTTCTTTTTTTACTTCTTCTGGTCTAGCATTTGGAAGGTCTATTTTATTTATAACCGGTAAAATCTCTAAATTATTATCAATTGCTAGATATACATTTGCTAGTGTTTGTGCTTCAACCCCTTGGCTACTATCTACAACTAAAACTGCCCCATCACATGCAGCTAAACTTCTAGAAACTTCATAATTAAAATCAACATGTCCAGGAGTGTCTATTAAATTTAATATATAGTCTTGTCCATCTTTAGCGTGATATTGCATCCTAACAGCTTGAGATTTAATGGTTATTCCTCTTTCTCTTTCAATATCCATATTGTCTAAAACTTGATTTTCCATTTCGCGTTTAGATAATACTCCTGTCATTTCAATTAATCTATCTGCTAAAGTAGATTTTCCATGGTCTATATGTGCGATAATACTAAAATTGCGAATAAATTCTTTTTTGTTTTGCAAAATATTTCCTCCTAATTTATTATGAAAAATATAATTTCATATACAATAAAGCATATGAGTGCTATGCTAAGTATTGTAAAATCTATTATTACTATTTTTTTATTTTTTTCTAATTTATTTGCTTTAATGTTTTTTCTAACATATATAATTACAAATATTCTAAAAAATAATTCAAATATTAAAAATAAGGCTAATACTCCAAAAGGATTTAAAATATATGTCCAATCACTAAAAACTTGAGTTATATTAGCAAAATATCTTGTTCCGCCACATAATGGGCAAGGTTTTCCCGTCATTACTAAATATGGACATATACCAAAAGATGGGAATATATTTTTAATAGGTATGGATATTAAAGGAAAAAAAATTACATATATTGATAATACTAATAATGTAATATTAAAATATATGTAATTTTTGTATTTTTTCATTTTATTCATATATTAATAAGTACTTACTGATGCAGCTGCAACTACAAATACCCAGAATACAATAATAACAATTGATATTGCTGATAATACTATTCCTGCAATTCCCATACCTTTTGGTTCACCTTTTTTGCTCTTTAGTGCTACATCTACAATTCCTAAAATTAAACCAATTATTGCTGGTAATAGTGCAATTGCTCCACAAAATGGTACAAATCCTATAATTAATGATAAAATTCCTAATACTAATGATGCTACTCCCATTTTTATACCTCCTTTTAGTTCTTTTCGACAAAATTATATTTTATTAGGCATTTAGTGTCAAGTAAAAAGTTATAAATTATTATAATATCTGTCATACCAATCATAATAATCATTATAATCGTAGTCATAGTCATAATCATAATAGTCATTATAATAATAATCGTTATAATTTGTAAGCACGTCATTTTCTTCCATAATTGCAACAAGCATTCCTAATGAAGCAAAAGACATAATTATAATAATTGGAATTGCGATGGCACTAAGAATTAAACCTGCAATGCCCATTCCTTTTCCACTTGCATTTGCTTTGCTCTTTTTAACACAATCTACTATTCCTAAAATTAATCCTATTACTGCTAGTATAAAAACAAACCAGCATACAAAAGGAATCCATCCTGCTATTAATGAAATAATTCCTAATACTAATGATGCTACTCCCATATATCTCACCCTTTCATTTTCTAAACTCATATTATAATTATACTTTTTTTGACATAAAAAGTCAAATTTTATTTTTCACTACTTATTTTTGCATATTTTTTCAATTTCTCATAGGCTAAATAATTTACACTCCCTGCTGGAAAATTG
Source organism: uncultured Clostridia bacterium (assembly GCA_944391825.1). Lineage (GTDB taxonomy): Bacteria > Bacillota > Clostridia > TANB77 > CAG-508 > CAG-273. Next base: position 4,932 of record CALXUZ010000014.1, read on the forward strand.
CCATTACTATCTTTTTTTCCTGCTGGAACACCTGTTAAAATTTCTATTCCTTCTTCTATGGTTGAAATAGCATAAATATGAAATTTTCCTTCTTTAACAGCGTCCACTACTTCTTCTGATAAATTCAAATTTTGAACATTTTGCTTTGGTATAATTACACCATGTGAACCATCTAATCCGCGTGCACTACATATTTGGAAAAAGCCTTCAATTTTATTATTTACTCCACCAATAGGTTGTATTTCTCCTTTTTGGTTAACAGAACCTGTAACAGCGATTGCTTGATTAATTGGAATTCCTGATAAACTAGATAAAATCGCATATAATTCTGTACTTGAAGCACTATCTCCATCAACTCCGCTGTATAACTGTTCAAAACAAATACTAGCAGTAAGTGAAAGTGGAATATCTTGTGCAAACATTTCTCCTAAATATCCACTTAGTATTAATATTCCTTTTGAGTGTGTAGAACCTGAAAGTTCAACTTCCCTTTCTATATTTATAATTCCCGTTTTACCAGTGTAGGTATTAGCTGTTATTTTTACAGGCTTACCAAAGCTATATGTTCCAATACTCATAATTGTAAGCCCATTGATTTGTCCTGTTATAAATCCAGAAGTATCAATTAATAATGTGTTATTTTCAATCATCTCCAAATATCTAGAGTCATATTTTTTAACCCTTTCAATACTTTCTTTTAAAGCTTTATCAACATGCTCTACTGTTACTATTTTTGAACGCGCCATCCTTGCCCATGTTGCTGCTTCACCTATAACCTGCGCCAAATCATTAAAACGTGTTGAAAGTTTTTCTTGATTATCTGCAATCTTTGAAGCATACTCTATTATCCTTGCCACCGCTTCTTTAGTTAGTGGTGGTAGTTCTTCTTGCATACAGTATCCTGCAACAAACCTTGCTAATTTATCCATATTCTCCATATTAAGTGGAGCATCATCTTCAAATTCAACCTTTATTTTAAATAATTTTTTAAAATCTTCGTCCATAGCAAATAATGTTTGATAAATATTTTCTTCACCTATAATTATTACCTTTACATTTAATGGTATTGGCTCTGGTTTCAACGAAATCATAACCATTGATGAACGTGGATCTGCAGCATTTTCAATTCCAATTTCTTTTGTTCTTAAAGCTTTTTTTAATGCTTCATAACATAAGCTATTAGATAATAAATCTGTAGCTTGAAAAATTATATATCCACCATTTGCTTTATGCAAAAGTCCAGGTTTTAACATGGTATAATCTGTTTTTAATGCTCCATAATAGTTTTCATATTCTAACTTTCCAAAAATATTATGATATGAATAATTTGAATCCATAATTACAGGAGCACCTTCTAATTTACTATTATCTACAAATAAATTAACTCTATAATTAAGCCATGGTTTTAAAACTTCTGGTTTTATCATCTGTGGTGCCTGAGGTTGTTGTTTTTCATTTTTATCATCACTAATAAATCTAGAAATATTTTTCAAAATATCTTTTTTAATACTGTCTAGAAAATGATTAATTTTTTTATTTCTCTTATATTTTGACTTTATATAATTAATATGAGTATTTACTGTTAATAATGCCACATTTGATTGCCACTCTTCTATTTTTTTTGCAGATTCTTTTTCTATTGCCCTAATCTCACCAATTGCTTCCATAATGTGTTGTTGAACAATTGCAGATTTATCTTCATATTCTCTTTTAATATTCTCATCCAATTTATTAAATTCTTCTTCTGCCATTGCTTTTCCGTTCATTACAGGCATCATGTATATACCAGTTTGAGAAGCCTTTACTTGAAACCCATATTCTGAAGATTTTTTATTTAGTTTTTCCATTAAAACATTTCTTTTTTCTTCAAATTCCTGCTTGATTAAAGCCCTTTCTTTTTCAAACTCATCATTATTAAAAGTAGATTTTATATCCACTTTAACATCATCTATAAAGCGCTCCATTAAATCCCTAAACTCACTTCCTCCACCAGCTGGAAGTGATACTGCAATTGGCTCATTGGGATTTTCAAAGTTATATATATAGCACCAATCCGGAGGACTCTTTTTCTTTTTGGAAATAACATTAAGATAATTTTTTGTATACATTGTTTTTCCAACTCCGCTTGGGCCCTCTACATATAAATTATATCCTCTTACATCTACATTAAGTCCAAATTCCAGTGCTTTAATTCCTCTATCTTGACCAATTCCTGTATCAATTGGGTCTAATTCTTCTGTAGAATTAAATTCAAATTTTGATGGATCACATACCATTTTCAATTGTTTATAATTTAGTTCATTTGTCCTTTTCATTTTTTCCTCCTTAGTTTTAATTAAAACTTTTTTCTAATAAAATCGCATCCTCTTCATTATAATATTTTTTGCGAAGACCTATTTGATAAAAGCCATATCTTTTATATAAGTTTAGTGCAGGCAGATTTTTTTTATTTACTTCTAAGGTAATAGTTTCTGCATTTAATTTTTTAGAAATTTCAAGTATTTTTTCAAGTAGTGCAGAGCCTATTTTTAGTCCTCTTTTATCTTTTCTAACAACTATATTCATTAGATTAATTTCATCTATAATTTTTATAATTCCTGCAAATCCTACAATTTCATTATCTTGTTTTGCAACTATATAATGTGAATCTAATCCGGTTTTTGTTTTCTAACTCTTGTCTTAATGCTTCAGCCGTCCAAAAATCATCAAATTTTTCCTTCAAATCATCTTTTATTTTTTCAAAATCAGATAATTCCATTTTTACAATTTCTAAATCCATTATTTTTTATCCTCTAAAGCAAGTTCTGCTTGTGATTTTCTTAAGTAAATTGGTGATAATATATCAGAATTGCCATATTCTCCATTTTTATATTTAATATATCCAACTCTTGCAAGTGTTATTCCAGAAGCAATATTTTGTTTATGATTTGATAATTTTATTATATATTTTTTATCTAGTCTTTTTATTAATTCTTCATATACAATAGTCGCATCTCCAACAAAATAAATAGTTTTTTTGTCTAGTTTTTCTGGTAAAAAATCTATTAAATTATTAAGCTCTAATTTTCCATTTTCATCTTTCAAATTCAAAAAACTAAGTTTACTTTGTGTAGTCTTAAATCCATTATTTTCATATTTTTTAATTTCAAAAAATCCCGCATACACATTTCCATGTCCTGCATCTATAAGTGAACATATATAGCCTTCAGTATTTAAGTTATATGCTAATTCTTCTAAAGAATTTACTCCGAACTGCCGGAATATTTTTACTATCTGAAAAAGCTTTTGCTGTTGCAATTCCAATTCTTACACCTGTAAAAGAACCTGGCCCTAAAGAAGATGAAATTAAATCAATATCATCTAGTGATAAATCTAGTTTTTTTAAAACTTCATCAATCATAGGCATTAATTTTTGTGAGTGTGTTTTTTCTTCTGAATTGTTTAATTCTATTAATTCTTTTTCATCTTCTGTAATTGCTACAGAAGCATTTTTAGAAGAAGTATCAATTGCTAAAATTTTCATTTTATGTCACATGTCAGTTTTTATGCTAACATATTCTCCTTTCATCAAATCTTTTTAAATATATTTAAATCTTTTTCACCAAAAGCTTCAATCTCAAGTTCTCTATATTCTTCGTTTTCTTCATTTTTTTTGAAGGTAACTTTTATATAATCCGGTGGTAGAATTTTTTCTATCATTTCTCCCCACTCAATTAAACAAATACCTTTTCCAAAATATTCTTCTCCACCTATTGCATAAAATTCGTCTATATCAGCTAATCTATATACATCAAAATGATAAATATTGATTTTATCAGAATAATATTCGTTAACAATAGTAAAAGTAGGACTAGAAATTTGATTTTCTAATCCAAAATATTTTAATATGCCTTGCACAAACTTAGTTTTTCCAGAGCCAAGTTCCCCTGTTAAAACAATAATATCTTTTTTATTTAATTTAGTTGCGATTTTCGAAGCAAAATCTATTGTATCTTCTTCACATTTTGAAATAAAATGCATAACTTATTTTCCTTTCTTTTTCTATGCCTATTTTATATCAACATTGTTTTTTTGTAAAGAAATTTATAAATATTTTGTCGTTTTTTTGCATTATATAAATAAATATGGTATAATAATATTTATCATATTTTTGTATTCTTTAAAGAAAGGAAGAATTGCAATGAAACGGGAAGAAACTACTTATTCGGAGGGAAATAATGATTCGATGATTGTCTCGCACATGGCCGAATATATATCTCCTCCAACAACACTTATTTCACCAGATGGTAAGTACCACACAGTTCGCAAGTTTCTTTGGTTGGGTCATTGGGGATTTACTGATGCTAATGGGAGTAAGGTAATAGTTCCTGCTAAAAGTTCCTATGCACAATTATATGTTTTGGTGCATTCGCAACTTCTTGTTGCAGGTTGCTACAGTACTGGATGGGACGTTTTCACACTTGAGGGTAAGAAAATAAATTCTTATCCTCCCATGTCCATCAGTGAATTACAGGAACAGGTTGAAAAAGGCTAACTTTTTTAACTCTTTTCTTCCGAAAATAAGTACCTCAAATGAGGTACTTATTTTTGTTATTTATCTTCTTTTACTGGCTCTTCTTTAACTTCTTCAACCTTTTCTTCTTTTACAGTATCAACAGTCTCTTGAACAACTGGAGTTTCTGTTTCAATAGCTGGCGCTTCTTCTGGAGCAGCCTCTACTGGTGCTTCAGTATTAACTTCTGCTGTTTCTATATTTTCAACTGGTTGTTCTGCTAATTCTTCTTTAATAGTAATTTCTTTGTTTTCAATTCTTGCTCCTGTATTTTCTTTTGTCTTAGCAGCTTTACCAATTCTATCTCTTAGATAGTATAATTTAGCACGTCTAGCTTTACCAACTCTTACTACTTCTACTTTTTCTACTAATGGTGAGTGTACTAAAAATGTTTTTTCAACACCTACACCATAAGAAATTTTTCTTACTGTAAAAGTAGCATTTACTCCTCCATTTTGTTTTTTAATAATAATTCCTTCAAATACTTGAATTCTTTCTCTGTTTCCCTCTTTAATTCTTTGATGAACTCTAACGGTATCACCAATTTTTAAATCAGGAATTTTATTCTTTAATTGTTCATGTTCAATTGATTTTATGATATCCATGACCTGAATATCCTCCTTTCTTATAATTATTTTCATGTGATTTCTCACTACTCACATCTCATCTCTTATTTCCCAGATAATATATCCGGTCTTTTTAATTTTGTAATTTCTAAAGACTTTTCTTCTCTCCACTTTTTAATATTCTCATGATGTCCTGAGAGTAATACTTCTGGTACTTTTTTTCCTCTAAACACTTCTGGTCTTGTATATTGTGGATATTCCAAAAGATTATTTGAAAAAGTTTCTTCTTTAATAGAATCTTGTTTTAGAACTCCTTCCACATATCTGCTAACACTGTCTATTAATACCATCGCTGGCAGCTCGCCACCTGTTAGCACATAATCTCCTATTGAAATTTCCTCATCTACAATTTCATCTAATACTCTTTGGTCAATTCCTTCATAATGCCCACATAGTAAAATAATGTGTTCTATTTTTGAAAGTTCTTGTACCTTTTTTTGATTTAAGGTTTTGCCCTGTGGAGATAAATAAATAACTTTTGCATTTTCTCTATCTAGTATTGAAGAATATGCATCATAAACTATATCTGGCATAATTACCATACCGGCTCCACCACCATATGGTGTATCATCTACTTTTTGATGCTTATCCTTAGAAAAATCCCTCATATTTATAAAATTAAATTCTAAAATGTGGTTTTTACTTGCTCTACCTAAAATGCTCTGTTTTAATGGTTCGAACATTTCAGGAAAAAGGGTTAATACATCAAATTTCATGTTATTTCCTTTCTATAGTTTATACTAGTCCCTTTATTAAATGAACTATGACTTTTTCTTCTTCTAAATCAATTTGTTTAATAACGTCTTTTATTGCCGGAAGTAATATCTGTTTTCCAAGTTCATCTTTAACAACATATATATCACTTGCTCCTGAATTGTAAATATCTTCTAAAGTTCCAAGCAAATTTCCTTCATCAGTATGTACTTTTAGTCCAATTAAATCTGCAATAAAGTATGTATTTGGGGGAAGTTTTTTTGCTTTTTCTCTAGGAAGCTTTAAATAGCAATTCCTGTATTTTTCCGCTTCTTCTATGGTATCTACTCCTTTTAGCTTAAGCAAAATTTGATTTTTGCTATATTTTACTTCTTCAATTTGCATTTCCAAAAGTTTACTTTTTTTATCTACTAAAATAGATTTTAATTTTTCAAATTGAGAAATGTCATCTGTAAAAGGATTTACTTTTACAATACCTTTAATTCCAAAAGTATTTACAATTTGACCAATTTCAAAATATTCTTGTTTCATTAAAAAATCCTCTTAATCTATAAATTCAACAGATACACTTTTATGCTCTTTTCCAGCAACTGATTTCATTACCACACGAATTGCTTTAGCTGTTTTACCTTGTTTTCCTATTATTTTACCAAAGTCTTCTTCAGCAACACTTACTTTAAATGTTACGCTTTTTTCATTTGCTTCCTCTGTAATTGTTACTGCTTCTTTGTTATTCACCATATTTAATATTATGGTTTCCAAAATTTCTTTCATTATTTTTCTGTCCTCTCCCTATGAGTTTTTAAGTTTACAAAAGAATTGGTATTTGGCTAGGCAAAATTTATTTGAAAGGCAAGGGCGCATACTTTTTGTATGTAACCGCGTTTCAAATGAATTTTAACGACGCCAAATGGCGGTTATTTTGTAAACGCTTATTTAGATGCGCGATCAACAATATCCCTAACCGAATCAGTTGGCTTTGCACCATTTCTAATCCATTGTTCTAATTTTTCTTTATCAATAACTATTTTAGAAGGCTCGCTCATTGGGTCATAAGAACCAATTTTTTCGATGATTTTTCCATCTCTTGGGCTTCTAGAATCAGCTACAACGATATGATAAAATGGAGCTTTTTTAGCACCTTGTCTTTGTAATCTAATCTTTACCATTTATTTTTCACCTCCCAGAATAGAAGTTGGAATTTAGAGTTTAGAGTTTGGATTTATTCTCTATATTCTAATTTCTTTCTTCAAATTATATTATTATACTAGAAGCTAGAGGTTAGATGTTAGATAATTAGATTGTAATTTTTCTAACTTCTAATCTATAATTTCTAATTTTATATCTTAAAGTTTTTTAGTGTGCTTGGGTCAATGTTGCTCATTAATTTCTTCATGCCGCCTTTATTATTTTGCACTTTTTTCATCATTTTTTGTGTCATTTCAAAAGATTTCATAAATTTATTAATTTCCTGTACTGATGTTCCACTACCTTTGGCAATTCTTGCCCTTCTATTACCATTTAATAAACGTGGATTTTGCCTTTCCTTTTTAGTCATGGAACAAATCATTGCTTCGATTTTAATAAATTCTTTGTCATCTATTTTTATATCTTTTAACTGGTTCATACCTGGTATCATTTTTAATAAGGATGAAAATGAACCCATCTTTTTTACTTGCCTTAATTGTGCCAAATAATCATCTAAGTCCAAGTCTTTTTTCTTAAGCTGTTTTTCTGATTTTTCTGCTTGTTCTAAATCAAAGGTTTCTTCTGCTTTTTCTATAATAGATAGAACATCACCCATACCTAGAATTCTGCTTGCCATCCTGTCTGGATGAAATACTTCTATATCACTTAGTTTTTCACCTGTTGCAGCAAACTTTATTGGCTTACCTGTAATTTTTTTAACAGATAATGCTGCACCACCACGTGTATCGCCATCTAGTTTTGTAAGTACAACTCCATCAATTCCTAAATTTTCATTAAAAGATTTTGCAACATTAACAGCATCTTGACCTGTCATACTATCTACTACTAATAGTATTTCATGTGGTTTAACATTTGCTTTTACATCTTTAAGTTCTGTCATTAATTCTTCATCTATGTGCAATCTACCTGCTGTATCTAGTATAACAACATCATTTAATTTACTTATAGCAACTGACATTGCTTGTTTTGCAATATGCACAACATTTTTTGAGCCTTCATTTGCAAATACTGGAATATTTAGTTGGCTACCAACAACTTGTAATTGCTTAATAGCTGCTGGTCTATACACATCACATGCAACTAGTAATGGCTTTTTTCCTTGTTTACGTAGTAAATTAGCAAGTTTTCCAGCTGTTGTTGTTTTTCCAGAACCCTGCAAACCTACTAGCATAATTACTGTTGGTGGATTTGGAGTAAAGTTGATTTTACTTTCTGTTCCACCCAATAGTTCTACCAACTCATCTTTTACAATTTTAACAACCTGCTGACCAGGTGTTAAAGATTTTAAAACATCTTGCCCCAATGCTTTTTGCTGAACAGAATTTATAAAGTCTTTAACTATCATGTAGTTAACATCTGCTTCTAGTAATGCAAGTTTTACTTCTCTAAGCATTTCTTTTAAGTCAGACTCCGTAATTCTTGCTTTTCCTCTTAGTTTTTTTGTAATATTCTGAAGTTTAGAACTTAATCCTTCAAAAGCCATTAATTCAATCTCCTTCTACTTTAGTTTGTAAATTTTAAGCTAAACAACTCAATTCTTCTCTAACATGTTCTAGAATTTTAGCAATTTTTTTATCAGAAGAAGTGTCTTCAATTTTGCTTAGTTCTTGTAGTATTTCTTGTAACTGCTTTTCTTGCTTCAATGTTTTCTTCATAAATGCTAGCTTTTCTTCTAATTCGAAAAGTTTATTTTCCCCCTTTTTGATAATATCCCTTACTGCCTGTCTTGTTATATTATTATTTTCGGCAATTTCAGAAAGTGATAAATCATTGTTATAGTAGTCATTTATTACTTCATATTGTTTTTTAGTTAGCATTTTGCCATATATTTGGCATAGCATACTAATTTCAACTTTTCTTTCCAATGCTACCACTCCTTTTTTCTTCTTCAGTTAAAAAATATTTTCAAAAAATTATTAGCATTACGAATTTGTAATGCTAATATACTTTACACTATTTTTTGTTATTTGTCAAGTGTTTTTTGTTGTTTAGTTTAAATATTGTGTTTTTATGCTTTCTGCTACTGCTTGCATATATGCATCTGAGTTATTTAAAATATTATCTAAATCCTCCTGCACACTCATATATCCTAATTCTATTAAATAGCTTTCAAGTCCAATGTTGGAATTATAATACTTGTTTGCAGAATAATTTGTATTTCTACCATCCACATAAGCACCTGTTGCAATTCCGCCTGTCTCCCTTAGCATAAATAAGTATGAAGTATCAGTAGTAATATTTTCATATGGCTCATATCCACCTGCTATAGCTTCCTCATTTGCTTGCTCAATATCATTTTGAGTAAAATTATCCATATATACTCCATTTTTCACCCTATTTGTAGTCATAAGTGAGTAATTAGTATTTGCCATTTTCACAATATTATCTGCTAGCAATTGTGCAAAATCATAATTAAATTTACCAGGTGTATATACTTCCACTCCGCCATTTGCTAAATAAGCCTGATTACTATTCATATGTAATGATGTAAAAATTTTTGCATTTGCTTCCATTGCTTTTGTAATTCTGCCATTATCATCATACATATTATATGCAGTGTTTTCATTTTCATCTTCTGTGCCATCTCTTGTTAAAAATACTTTTAACCCAAGTTCTTCTAATTTTGTTTTTAGTTTTTGTGCACAATCTAATACTATATCAGCTTCATAATAATTTCCATTTACTGCTCCTGCGTCTATTCCACCATGCCCTGGGTCAATTACAATATCATAAACATCATCAGGTAATTTTTCTACTTTATTAGCAGCTAAATTCAAATATGGAACCGAATTATATTCACCAAAATTTATATATATTTTATTGTTTTCACTATTTTTTGTAATTGTATAATAATCAATATTAGAATAATTTGTCTTGTTTTCTAGTGAATAATACTTATCTTGTCCATTAGTATATGCTACTTTTAATAATAAATAATATGACTTTCTACCTAAACTTTCTAAATCAAGCCCTTCATTTATTATTTCTCCTGTTGTAAACTCTAGTGTACTATCATTTATCTCATAATCAGTATCAATCACAATTTCGTCGCTATTGCTACTTTTTAATACTAGTTTAACATTATCTATAGTCGAATTGGTCACATTTATGCTTCCTTCCAAATTCAAATGTGTGCCATATACAATATATTTGCTAACTTCTGCTGTAACACCAGTTATGTTACTAAAAATCTCACTTTTAGAATCCAAATCAGCAGATACTGTAGCATTTTCTTTTGAATTATTATTTATTAATATAACTATAATAGCAATTAATATTATAAAAGCTATTAATATTATTCTATTTCTAATTACTCTTTTCTGTCTTTTTTTATTTTTTTTCATTAATTTACCTCTTATAAATATTTATTTTTCTTGCGTAAATGTATCTTATCACATAAAAAATAAATTCACAATAAAATTTTATTAAATTTTTTTTAAAAATGTATTGACAAAGCAAACATATTTTTGTATAATATATACGAACATCGATTTTGGAAATATATTTTTGGTAGGAGGTTTTAAAAAATGAACTTATTAAGAACAAAAAGTAATATAATATCTTATACTGTAAACAAGGCAATGGCTACAGACTGCTATATTTCCGTTTGTGGTGGGGACGTTGTTGTAAATGCTCCATGGTATTTTTCTAGAAAAAAAATTCAGACAATTATTGAAGAAAAAACTCAATGGATTTCTGAAAAATTGAAAGAATATCAAGAGCAAAACAATGCATATGTGGATAATGGTAGCATTTGTATTCTAGGCATAACTTATCAAGTTCATTTGTATTATAAAAATACAAAATCTCCTACTATTAATTTAAATAATTGTATAGCAACAGTAGTTCTTCCTAATAAGTATAAAAAAATGGAAAATAGCCAAATTTTAAAAATATTGGTAGAAAAACTATATGATAAAATTGCCGAACGTGAAATTGAAATGATTATGGAAAAAACAAGATTATTATTAGGTTTCGCACCAGAAGATTATATTATTAAAAGATTAGAAAATAATCAAATGGCAACATGCCTTACAGATGAAAAAAAGATTATTATTAATCCAGACATTGTAAAATTAGATAAAAAAGCAATTGAATATGCACTTCTTCATGAATTCTGCCACTTAAAATATAAAATTCACGCAAAAGGTTTCTGGAAAATGATTAAAACATATATGCCAGATTATGAAAAATACAAAAACTTAAATATTTAAATTTTTAATTAAAATATTTTTATAAAAGCATTAGACACTTTCTTTTGAGATTTTTAAGGCCTTACGTGGGCGACCATTGTGACAGCTGTTCGAGGCATTTATGCCGAGTTACAGATGTCCAAAAGGGGAAAGGTTTTAAAAATCGAAAAAGACAGTGCTAATGCTTTAAGATAATTATTGTAAAAATTATTTTCTAATGTAATTTACATACTCATAATCATATGGATTTTGTTCATCTTTTAAGCCCGGCTCTTTTGAAACCACTTGCCACTCTTTTTCACTTATTTCAGGAAAAAAGGCATCTCCTTCAAAGTCTTTATTTATTTTGGTTATATACATTTTTTCAGCATATGGCATTAATAATTTATAAATACTCGCTCCACCGATTATAAAATTTTCTTCCTCAGACTTAATATATTTATCCAATAAACTAATATCTGACAATACCTCTACATTTTCATCTTCAATATCTAAAATTGCATCATTACATAGAACAACATGTTTTCTATTTGGTAATACCCTTCCCAATGATTTAAATGTATTTTTTCCCATAATAATGGTATGACCTGTAGTTAATCTTTTAAATCTTTTTAAATCTTCTGGCAAATGCCAAATTAACTTATTATCTTTTCCTATTACATTATTATTTGCAATCGCAACTATTATACTTAGCATAATTTTGTATCTCCTTATATATTTAATTTATTATTTCTTACTATATATAAAAGTATTAACTCTAAATTGCTACTGGTATTTTGCCTAAATTAATATCATGATTGTAGTCATATCCTTGTATTTCAAAATCTTCTACTTTTAATTTGTAAAAGTCTTTTGTAGGATTATTAATTACTAATTTTGGGCACACATCCATTGGTTTTGCAGCAATTAATTCTTTAATTAATGGAATATGTCTATCATAAATATGGCAGTCTCCAATATTATGGGTTAGTGTACCTACTTCTAGTCCAGCACATTGTGCAAACATACATAATAACGCTGCATATTGCATTGTATTCCAACCATTTGCTGCTAACATATCTTGTGAACGTTGATTTAATATAAGGTGCAATTTTCCTTCCTTTACTAGCCATTGTGTTCCAAATGCGCATGGTTCTAAGTTCATATCTTTTAAATCTTCATGGTTAAAAAGATTTGTCATAATTCTTCTGCTTGCTGGGTCATTGTTAAGTAAATATAAAACATAATCTACTTGATCCATTTTTTTTATGCCTTCTTTGGTTTTGAAATCATATTTTTTTGAAAATTGATATCCGTATGCTTTACCTATAGAGCCAGTTTCATCTGCCCACTGGTCCCAAATATGTGAATTTAAGTCATGAACATTGTTTGATTTTTTTTGCCAAATCCATAAAATTTCATCTATTGCCTTCATAACTGTTTTAGAATTGTTTCTTAATGTAATCATTGGAAATTCTTTTGAAACATCATATTTGTTACAGACTCCAACTATAGAAAAATAGTTGGCTTCTGAACCATCTTCCCATTTTGTTCTTACACCAGTCCCTTCAGAAGAATATCCATGCTCCAAGATTTCTTTACATGTGTTTATAAAATTTTCATCTGCTTGTGTCATCTTTTACTCCTCCCATTTCTATTTCTTTAATAAGATTATCATTATATTAATTTATTTTCAATATTTTTTCAAAACTTTAATGAATTTTCGTTGCATTTTTTCATAAAAAAACTGGTTATTTTTTTAATAATCTGATATAATTTGGTGCTGTATGGTTAAGGAAAGAAGGATGATAATATGATAATGGAAAGACAATACATGGTTGATGTACAAAATGTAGATGCTTCTAATTTTATTAGTAACAGAGGAATTTTAAATTTGTTTGAAAATATCGCTTGTTTACACTCTGATATTGCAGGATATGGCATGAACCAAATAGAAAAAACTCACCTTACTTGGATATTACTTAATTGGAAGGTTCGCATATTAAAAAGGGTTATGTATGGAAGCAAAGTAACTGTAAAAACTTGGGCTAGAACTTCAAGCACATTTTTTACTTTGCGTGATTTTGAAATGTATGATGAAAATAACGAATTGGTTTGCATAGCTTCTTCAAAATGGACTTTAGTTGATGCAACAAATGGCAGAATACTTAGAATTACACCAGAGATAATTGAAACATATAGTCCAGAGCCTGAGAAAAGTGTTTTTGGGGAAGATGATATTGCCAAATTAAAAGAACCAGAGGAATTAAGAAATTCTGAAAATGCAATAACTCCTGTTTATATATTTACTGCACAAAGGCGAGATATTGATATTAATAAACATATGCATAATATTTATTATTTGGATTATGCTATGGAAGCTTTGCCACAAGAAGTGTATGATGATTTAAATTGCAATGAATTTGAAATAATGTATAAATCTGGCATTAAATTCGGAAATAATGTAAATTGTTTTTATTCTAAGCAAGAAGGTGAACATTTTATTGTTATGAAAAATGCAGATGATGATAAATTAAACGCTATTATTAAATTTAAAATTTAGGGCAAAGTTTTTGTCCTAAATTTCTTTTGCTTTAATAATTAGTCTATCTGTTGAATAATTACAACAAGTAACAAGTGTAACTTCTCTTTTCCCATCAGTTTTTTGTGATAATCCGGTAAGTATCTGTTGCCTCTGCCCTATATTTATCATATACAGCATATTCTATTTCACCATAGAAATTATCTGTTAAAGTCAAAATGTCTCCTATTTCTAGTTTATATAAATATCCAAACATATTCTTTGTAATATAATTATGACCTGTTATGCAAAAATTTCCTATCTCATTTGCACTTGGTCCAAAAAATTTTGTTACACAAATGTCCATGGCACTATTTGTATAATCTTGCAATACACAAGTATCAATATCTAGTTTTTCTATTTTTAAATTTGCTGCAACCTTGTATCCTTCATATTCTTCTTGCACTAAATTCAAATTTTCTTTTGGTTTACTTTCTTCCTTTTCCTCTTGGTTAGTATTATATATTTGTATTTCTTGTGGTTTGCTTTCTCCCTTTTTTATTTGTGATTCTTTATAAATTCCGTTTACAGTATATATTATTACCGCAAAAGTAATAAGTAATATAATCCACTTTAAAAACTTTTTCATTTGCAATCTCCTTGTATAATATATCTTGTATGTAGATGCAATATCTAAAAAAGATATTGCATTTTAAAATTATCTTAAATCTTTTTTACTTTTTATTAATGCTACATATATAGATATTAGACCAATTATGGCTATTGCTACAATTGCATATTGCATAATACCTGTTTGTGGATAAGCTTCTGGTAAGTTTTCTTGTGGTTCAGAACCTTCTGTGCTTGGATTTTGAGTATTTGGCTTTTCAGTACCTGTTTCTTCCTCAGATGGAGTTTGAGTAGTTTCTTTTCCAACTGTAATGTCAAAGCTTTTTTCTACTATTACAGTATCTGAATCATCCCTATCAATTAATCGTATATCAATTGTATATTCACCTATTGTACTAAACTCACCTCTTAATAATAATTCTTGTTTCACATCTTTTCCACCAATAGCATATCCTTCAGCTTCTCCCCATCCGCTTTGTATTAAGTCAATTTCTATATCGTTCTGCATGGCAAGTAGTTTTGCTGTTGCATCTTCAGATGGTTTTGCAATTACTTCTGCGATTAATCTGACATGGTCATAATTTTTACCCATGCTTGATTCAGTAATTAATTTCATATCTTTTTGCTCATTTTGTTTTATATCACCTGTATATTCTAAACTTAATGTGTAGTCAACATATTTAGGTTCTACTAAAACATCTTCTACTATTGCTATTAAAATATCATCATATCTCTCGCTTGCATCATTATTCGCCATACCTTCTAATGTAACAGAAAAGTCAGTTGGATTACTTGCATTTAGTCCTTCTTTTGCTTTAAAAGTAATAGATGCTTCAGAGCTTGGACTTGTTCCTCCCCCTGAATCATGGAAGCTAAGTATTACTTTATCTCCTGTATCGTTTGCGGTACCACCTTTTGCACTTACATATTCAAAAATAGCATTATCATATCCAGCATTAACAGTGTATGAGCCCATTTCTTTTCCAAAATTAACTGTAAGTGTAACTTCTTCTCCTGGGGCAATTTTTTCTTTATCTACACTTGTTGTGACTGAGTCTAGTGGGACTGTTGCTGCAAATGATGGTACAGAAATAATTGCAAAGAATAAAACCAAAAATGTGAAAACATAAAATACTTTTTTCATTTTTTACACCTTTCTCCATTAAAATTTTATTTTTTCTAGAAAAAATAGTTTAATGGTACTATTTTTCAATAATATTTTGTGCAAATTTTTTATTTTTATTTTTCCAATTTTTTTTATTTGATAAAGTGTAGAAAACAGAACAATATTTGTGATATACTTTATTTATAAAATTAAGGAGTATTTATGTTAAATTTGTTTTATATAATAATAGCAATAGAATTGTTTACAATTTTTTATAATTTATTTAAATTTTTCATATACAAAATTAGGTCTAAACATAATTATGAAACTTTAAATTATGCAGGCAATAATGATTTTCATATATGTGTTTTAATTCCTTGCTATAGAGAGATTAAAGTAATAAAGAAAACTTTAGAGCATTTTAAAAAAATAATGGCTGATATGGAAAATATTGATTTCTATGTTATTACTACAGAAAAAGAAAAATATGAAAATAATTCTGAACAAACAACTTACCATTACTTGTTAGGATTAGATATTTTTGAAAATTCTCATTTTCATATATTAAATTATCCTACATGTTTAGGACCAATATATTCTTTATTTTTAAAAGAAAAAATTAAAACAGAAAGATAGAAAAACAAAGCTTTCAATGCGTATATGTGCATTGAAAGCTTTGTTTCTGTGTAGCATAATGAAATGCTTAGATATTCCAATCTTCTAATATTTTTTTGTCAATATTTAAATTACCATATCCAACTCCTAGTTTTCTTTCCTTTTTTCTTTCTCCATGGCAATCAGAACCACCTGACATTAATAATTTATTATTCTCACAATATTCTTCTAAAATTCCAATCTGATTATCTGTAAATGAGCTGTGGTAAACTTCAACTCCATCTATCAATCCCTTTTCAACTATTTTATTTAAATATCCAAGGTGATTATTTAATTGATATTTATATAAATGGGCTAAAAATATTTTTCCATTGTTTTCATGAATAAAATTACTAAAAAATTCTAATGTTGGCATTTGCTTGCTGAAATCTCTATATAGTGGAAAATCTTTATCTACTGTACAACTTCTAAAAAATATTCCTTTATCTTCCCATTGCTCTTTAGTAAAAAATTTTTTATTTTCGTCGAATTTAACTACACTATCGTAAATAACATCTACTGGATATTCTTTATCTGGATTATATTGTAAATTGTCTTCAATTTTTATTTTTCTTTTTTTACAAATGTCTACCAAATCATTAAACTCTTCTATTAATCTATTTCTATTTTTTTCTGTTGTATAATAATTTTCTAACCAGTTATTAACAGGCAATAAATCAAAATCATATGCCAATGCTTCAATCTTAACTCCGTCAAAAACACAATTCAGTTCTACTCCTTTAATCAATTGACCTTTATATATTTTTTGTAAATTTTCATTTTTTTCTATTTCTGAATATGCCTTTACTGTATCATGATCTGTTATAGAAAAGACTTCTAAGTTCAGATTTTGTGCTTTAGATAATAATTCTTCTGTACTCCATGTACCATCAGAATTTATTGTGTGTGAGTGTAAATCAATCATTATTTATCTCCTTTTCATTTTCTTTAAATTTTAAATTTAATAACCTGCAGACTTCACTTAAAACTTCTTGTTTAGACATATTGTTAGTATTTATCAACTTTAGTTTATCGCTATTTTCAGGAAGGTGCGTCATCGTTTTAAAAAAGTCTATTTGCTTTTTTATTAAATTACTCTCTATCCAGTCATTTTCAGATAAAGCTTGTCCTCTTTCAATTTTCCTGCTTTTATTTCTTTTTACTACTTCTTTAAAATCTGCCTGTAGCCAAATATATTTAGCAGGTAGCATTAATCCATTTTTACCACTTTCTTCTATAAACGCTTCATAAAGTTTTTTAGCATTAGAGTAAATTCCTTTCCAGCCATTTATATGTTCAAAAGAATACGCAACAGATAATATTTCTAATACCCCTCTATCCATAAAAATATCTTTACCTTGTTTTGCCATTTCATTTGCTTTTTTTAGTCTATCTAATTCTAATTCGAAAAAGAATTTTTGGTTTTCTTTTTCTTCTTCTGCATTTTTAGGAATTGCTGGAATTTTTGGATACCTTGCTGAGTTTAATTTGGCAAAAAAGCTTGCCCCTGGAACTATGGAAATATTTTGAACAGTTTTCTCTAGGTTTTCACATAAAGTCGTTTTTCCTGCATTAGATGTACCATCAATTACAATTATTTTTCCCATTCCTCTTATTTCAATTTCTTGACTCATGTTTTTCTATCTCTCTTATACGTTCTTTTCGTTATCTATTATATTATCATTTTTATATTTTTTCAAGTAATTATATATTTATTTATAAAACCTATCTTTTTATAAAGATAGGTTTTAAATGATTTTATTAATTGCAGTCACAATTGTTGTTCATATTTTTACAATTATTCATAAAAAATCTTTTTTCTGCAAGTTTATCTTGTACTCCTCTCAAGGCTTCACCAAATCTTTGGAAGTGAACAATTTCTCTTTGTCTTAAGAAACGTAATGGATCTAAAACATCTGGGTCATCACTACATAAATCAATTAATTTTTCATAGGTAGCCCTGGCTTTTTGTTCAGCAGCGAGGTCCTCTTGAAGGTTAGCTATTGGGTCACCCTTTGCCGCAATATATGCTGCTGTAAAAGGTGTTCCTGCAGCTGACTGTGGATATACGTCAACCCCATGTGGTGTATGTTTGTTATCTATCCTAAAAGAAAAAATATATGTAACTACTTATTTTGTACAAGAAATTTTGATCCTACATTTTTGTAGGCATTGTTTATTACCTTACGATTTTATTCTGCTTAAAATTGATTGTAAGGGCAAATATAATTGAATATTTAATAGAGAAGACATTTGTAATCTAAAAATTACAGATGTCTTTTTTCTATGCAAGAGATATGCAGAACCTCTATAAAAGTTTTTGGTTTGGCAAGCCGATGCTATAAAGTTTGTTCGTATTTGTATAAACGGTCTATTTATACAAAATGCGTGAGTGAG
>CALXUZ010000015.1 GCA_944391825.1 uncultured Clostridia bacterium
TAAATATACTAAACCAACCATTATTACAATATTAATCATTGAAAGTAACATTGGAAAAATTAAATTTAAGTTTTGCTTTGCTACTTCATATTCAGAATCCCATTTTAACTTTGGCCTTTTTAAATCAACTATAATCATTAATATACTTTGTAATATGCCCATTATCGTTGCTACTATAAATAGTAAGATTAGTGTAGCAATTGGTAATCTCAAAACATATTGGGCCATTACTAGAGTAATTATTATCGTTACAATATTCATTATTATATTTGGAATTATTTTGTATATATATTGTTTGTATAATGAAACCGGAATATATTTCATAAATACAGCACTTTCTCCATCTCTTGATATTGCTGTAATTGAAATATATACAAACATTGTAAAAAATTGTATAATTCCTAATATTACACAAGAGATTATAAATGTATTTGTAGGTATTTGGTCAAATGACTGCATCATCTGTTCTATTCCCACCTCTTGACCATTTAATCCTGCAACGGTTACTGCCATCATTAAAATTGGTATTAATATAGCAGGTAATAAGCATTGCATTAAAAATACTGGATTTCTAAGTAAAGTATTAAATTCTTTACCTACATAGCTTTTATATAATTTACTGTTTTGGTATTGTTTCTGATTTATTTTTTTGTTTGTGGCTTTTGCACCGCCTCCAAATAAATTTCCAACTAATCCTTTAAAATAAATCTTTTGTGCTATTAACACATATATAATAGTAGCTAATATTGTGATTCCTACAGTTTTTAACACTTCAATTATTGCTGTAAATAAAGAATTTGTTGTTAATGCATTTATTGAAAAATCAATTGTTGGAATATAGCCTTTAATTAAATTCATCATTCCATTTGCCTGAACCACCATCTGTGCCATTTCCTCATTTGTTAATTCTTCATTTGTTCCACTTATACTAATAGATAATACTATTATTATTGCCAAAAGTAATAGTGATGCAATTAATTGAAATTTATTTCTGTTTTTGGTAAGTTTCGCAAAACTCATTATGAACATAACTATTATGCTAATTAATAATATTGGCAATATTGGTAAAATCAATATAGTTATTAGCATTAATATGTAATAGGTTATTCCTGCGCCAGTTAATACTCCAAACATTACAAGAGGAATTAATCCTAAGAAAAAAATCATTATATATTCACCAATTATTAGTACATTAGTTCTTGCAAGTATTATTTGATATGGTTTTAATGGTAATGGCAACAAATATTCATTATCTTTTGTAAAATACAATATATTAATGCTTGAAAATACTGTTTGCACTATGGCTACGCCAAATATTAAAAATAAAATCATTGCAACAAATACATTTGGTTGATTTATGGCGATTAATCCCTTCAACAAATTATATGCAAAAAGTATTATTAATGCAGCTAAATATAAGAATAAAAAGCCATAAATTAATATTTTACTTTTAGATTTAGTAGACATTCCCATTTTTGCATCCATATTAGAAAAAGAGTTTTTAAGAAATATTTTTGTTAATTTTATTACTTTATCCATAATACAATTCTTCCTTTCTAATATTATTCTTCGGTTAACTCTAAAAATAATTTTTCTAATGATGCTTCTTCTTTAAATTTTTGCTTTAATTCTTCAAAAGTTCCTACAAATACTAATTTTCCTTTGTTAATAATTCCTACTCTATCACACAATTTTTCTGCAACTTCTAATATATGTGTTGAAAAGAACACTGTTTTTCCTGATTTGGCGTGTTCTCTCATCATTTCTTTTAGGTCATATGATGATTTTGGATCTAAACCAGTCATAGGTTCATCTAATATCCAATTTTTAGGCTCAGAAAGCAATGCTCCACATATAACTATTTTTTGCCTCATACCATGAGAATAACTTTGTATTTGATTATTTAACTGTTCATATATCTCAAACTTTTTAGTAAGTTCTTCTATTTTTTCTTTTCTAATATCTTGTGGTACATTATATACATCTGCCATAAACATTAAATATTCAATACCTTTTAGTTTCAAAAACATATCAGGACTATCTGGTACAAAACCAAAATTTTTCTTTGCTTCTAATGGTTCTTTTATTATGCTTTTACCATCTATTAAAATATCGCCTTCATCAACATTTAAAATTCCTGTCATCATTCTTATAGTTGTTGTCTTTCCTGCTCCATTTGGGCCTAAAAAACCAAATATCTCTCCGTTTTTTATCTCGAGACTTAAACTATCTATTGACTTTTTCCCTTTAACGTAAGATTTTGAAACATTTTTTATTTCTATCATAAAACTAGCCTCCTATTTGACTATTTATTTTTTTTACAATATAATTATACATGTTAACAGCATGTAATGACAATAGTTTTTTTAAAAAACATGTTTGGAGATGAGATTTTATGGTTAGTAGAAATGAAAATCCAGATTATTTGAATTCATTTTTAGATTATAGTATTACTATACTTAACAAATCACCTAATAGCATTAAAGAATATAATTACGACCTTCGTAATTTTCTAAAATTCATAAAAATAGAATTTGGATTATCAGCTGAAAAAGATTATTCTAAAGTAGATATACATGATTTAGATATAAATATTATTAAGAAAATAAAATTAGAAGATATTCATAAATATATTTCTCACATGGCAACTGATTTAAGAAGCAAACCTGCAACTCGTGCCAGAAAAGTTTCTACAATACGTGTATTTTTTAAATATTTAGCTTCTAAAGCAAAATTAATTGAGACAAACCCTGCACAAAATTTAGAAACCCCAAAACTAGATAAAAGGCTTCCAAAATATCTTTCTTTGGAAGAAAGTAAAAAACTAATAGAAGTAACTAAAACAGCTTCTGATGAAAATAAAGAAAGAGATTTAGCAATAATTACTCTATTTTTAAATTGTGGTATGCGTTTATCTGAATTAGTTAGTATTAATATAAAGGATATTAATTTTTCTGAAAATAAATTAAATGTAATAGGTAAAGGAAATAAAGAAAGAACTATTTATTTAAATAAGTCTTGCATGAATGCAATAAATGATTATTTAAAAGTTAGACCTCATGAAGGAGTAAAATATGAGTCAAAAGATGCATTATTTTTGAGTAAACGTAAGGAAAGAATAAGCAATAGGATGGTGCAAGAAATTGTAAAAAGAGAGTTAGCTAAAGCCGGATTAGACTTAAATAAATATTCAACACATAAACTAAGGCATACTGCAGCGACTTTAATGTATCAATATGGACATGTTGATATAAGAGCATTGCAGGTTTTGCTAGGTCATGAAAGTATTTCTACTACTGAAATTTATACACATGTAAATGATGAGCAAGTAAAAGATGCAGTTAATAAAAATCCACTTGCCAATGAGACATAGAAATAGCGAAAAACGCAAATGCGTTTTTCGCTATCTATATTATTTGCTTACAATTTCCATAGTATCTCTAGCAATGGTTAATTCTTCGTTTGTTGGAACAACAAATACCTTTACTTTTGAATCTGGAGTTGTAATTTCTACTTCTTTACCTCTGCAGTTATTCTTTTCTTCATCAATCTTAACCCCTAAGAAAGATAGTGAATCACAAATTTGTTTTCTTACTTCAATTCCATTTTCTCCAACTCCACCAGCAAATGTAATAACGTCAACTCCATCCATTTGTGCAGCAAATCTTCCAATATATCCAATTACTTGATATGCAAATGTATCAATTGCAAGTTTGGCTCTTTCATTTCCTTCTTTTATTGCTGCTTCAACATCTCTGTCGTCAGAACTAATGCCAGAAACTCCTAATTTTCCTGATTTCTTATTCATTATATTATCCATCTCATCAGGTGATAAATTTTCTTTTTTCATTAAAAATGTAACTATTGATGGGTCAATATCACCACATCTAGTACCCATTGGTACACCTGCTAATGGTGTTAATCCCATTGAAGTATCTACAGATTTTCCACCTTTAACAGCACATAAACTAGCACCTTGTCCTAGGTGGCATGTTATAATTTTTAAATCCTCTATTGGTTTGTTCATAAGTTCTGCCACTCTTTTAGAAACAAATCTATGTGAAGTTCCATGAAAACCATATTTTCTAACGCCATATTTTTCATAATATTCATATGGTAAAGCATATAAATATGCCATTTTAGGTAATGTTTGATGGAAAGCTGTATCAAATACACCAACCATTGGCACATTTGGTAATACTTTTTTACAAGCTTCTATTCCTATAATTCCAGCTGGATTATGTAATGGTGCTAATGGTATACATTCTTTCATAGCTTCTATTACACTATCATCAATTAATACAGAAGAACTAAACTTTTCTCCTCCATGTACTACTCTATGCCCTACAGCATCAATTTCATTTAAGTCTTTAATAACTCCATATTCTGGATGAGTTAATTGCTCTAAAACTAACTTAATCCCTTCTTCATGATTATCAATTTTTTGTTCAATCCTATGTTTTTCTCCATTAACAGTATGTGTTAAAAAAGAATCTGGTAAGCCTACTTTTTCCAGGTAACCTTTAGCCATTAATTCTTCAGTTTGCATATCTATTAATTGATATTTAATAGATGAACTTCCACAGTTTACAACTAAAACTTTCATTTCAAATCCTCCTAAAATATATATTTAAACAGATTTTATCTGTTTATTACATTGTTTGAGCTTGTACACAAGTTATAGCCACAACACCAACAATATCATCACTATTGCAACCTCTTGATAAATCATTAACTGGTTTTGCAATACCTTGGCAAAGTGGTCCATAAGCTTCTGCTTTAGCCAATCTTTGTACTAATTTATATCCTATATTTCCAGCATTTAAATCTGGGAATATTAAAGTATTTGCTTTTCCTTGTACTGGGCTACCCGGTGCTTTTGAATTTGCAACTTCAGGAACTATAGCAGCATCTAATTGCAACTCTCCATCACATATTAAGTTCGGCTCTTTTTCTTTTAATAATTTTGTAGCT
Organism: uncultured Clostridia bacterium; assembly: GCA_944391825.1. GTDB lineage: Bacteria > Bacillota > Clostridia > TANB77 > CAG-508 > CAG-273. Next base: position 4,975 of record CALXUZ010000015.1, read on the forward strand.
TCAATTACTTTTTCTGTTAGCTCTGAATGTGCACTTCCATATGTAGAATATGAAAGCATTGCTACTTTTGGATCTGCTCCTGTCAACTGATGAAAACTTTTGCTTGAAGAAATGGCTATTTCTGATAGTTCTTCGGCAGTTGGATTTTCTACAAGCCCACTATCTCCAAATATAAATACTCCGTTTTCTCCATATTCACAATTTGGAACTACCATTGCAAAAAATGCAGAAACTAGTTTTGTTCCTGGTGCAGTTTTTAAAATTTGCAAAGCTGGTCTTAAAGTATTCGCAGTAGAGTGGCAAGCACCTGAAACTAATCCATCGCTATCCCCTTGTTTTACCATCATCATACCAAAATAAATTGGCTCTAATAATGTTTCCCTTGCTTTTTCTAGAGTCATACCTTTTGCTTTTCTTAACTCATAAAAACTATTTGCATATTCCTCAAATTTTTCTGAAGCCTTTGGATTAATAATCTTTATTCCGGCTAAGCTAATGTCATTTTCGTTTGCTCTTTTTAAAGTTTCGTTTTTATCACCAATTAAAATGATTTTTGCAAAACCTTCTTCCATTACTTTTGAAGCTGCTTTTAAAACTCTAACATCTTCACTTTCCGGTAATATAATTGTTTTAATATCTTTTTTTGCTTTTTCTTTAAGTTTTTCAATAAATGTCATCTTACCTTTCATTCCTTTCCATATATTCCGAATAGTATTATTATACAAGGAAATTTAAAAAAGTACAAGTATTTAGGAAGATTTTTCTAATTACTCTTTTCTTTTTTTTAATAATAAGGTATAATAATCATGCTTACTAATATGCGAATATGCTGGAACTGGCAGACAGGCACGTTTGAGGGGCGTGTGCTTTATAGCGTGTGGGTTCAAGTCCCACTATTCGCACCAATGGTGCAAATAGAATATACTTAACCTAAAATCAATTAGAAAAATTTCTGGTTAATTTTAATAGTAACGCTTATAATAACATAATTTGCAATTTTATGTAAAATATGCTATAATTATAGTGATGAACAGTTTTTGCTCCGTTTCATCAGTAGGATATAAACAACAGAGGATGCGTTATTACGCAAGGAGGAAAAAATTATGGCAAAATACGAAAACGAAGGCTACTGTCCCTGTCAGTGGGTTGACCTTTCTAGCGATGATCGCTTGGTTGGTCTGTGGAGCTTGATTGGTCCTAGCGTAGTGTATGAAAAGGAAGATGCAGTAAAATGCACTCCTGATTGCACTACTTGCGACAAGATTTTCAGCACTGACCCTATCTCTTATGATGTGCTTTCCGCCATCATTAAGAAAAATGTTAATGCTGATAAAATTCTTGTACGTCAGCTTCACAATGGCGCTTGTAACATGCAGAGCACCTCTGACATCCAGAAGACCTTGACAGAAGTAACCAACCCGCAACTCATTGCACATGCAGGAAGCAACTTCATCGTTATCATCGCTGATGCTTCTTATGGCATTGATGTTTGGGTTTGGGATCTCGCAAACTGCTGGTAAGCCGTAATTAAAAAAACGAATTGTTTTCTGCACTCGAAATGAGTGCAGTTTTTTTGTAATTTTTAACAAATTTATTGTGTTTTATAAAAAGTATGATATACTTTAGTAAGCTGACTAATATTTGATTAATTTATCAAGAAAACTAAAAAAGTTTTAGTTACATACGTCAGCTACACCATTTTAAAATATGCATTAATTTAGGGGGGTACTTATGAAAGAAGAATTTATAACACTATTAAAATCAGTAAATAGAGAAGGAATTGATAAATTAATAAATTTTATTGAAAAATCTGATTTTTACAAAGCACCTGCAAGCACCAAATTCCATGGTAATTATGAAGGTGGACTATTAGAACATAGCTTAAATGTATATAATTTGTTAAAAGAAAAATTATCAAATAAGCCATATTCAGATATTATAAAGGTTTCTGATGAGACTATTATTGTTGTTTCATTATTACATGACCTTTGTAAAACAAATTATTATATTGTAGATTATCGTAACAAAAAAAATGCTGATGGAGTATGGGTTAAAGAGCCATATTACACTGTAAATGATACTATTCCATATGGACATGGCGAAAAATCTGTTATGATGATTAGTAAATTTATAGAACTTAGTATGGAAGAAATGTATGCTATTCGTTGGCACATGGGCTTTACTGAACCAAAAGAATTATATGGCACACTAAGCAATGTATATGAAAAATTTCCTCTAGCTTTAGCTTTACATGAGGCAGATTTGGAAGCCACATATTTAGTTGAATCTAGAAATAAATAATTTGGTAAGAACTATGAAATTAAGCTATAAAGTACAAGAACAAAATGAATATAGTACAATAAAAGAAGTCTTGAAAATAGAATTTTCTATTTCTGATAGACTTCTATTAAAATTGAAAAAATTACAAAAAATAACTTTGAATAATAACTTGGCATATGCCCATACTCAAGTAAAAACAGGAGATTTAATTGAGTGTGACTTAAATTATGCAGAAGACAACTCAAATATTGTCCCTGTCAAAATGAATTTAGATATAATATATGAAGACGAAGGATATTTAATAGTTGATAAACCATGCGGAATTCCTGTTCATCCATCTATTAATCACTTTTCAGATAGTCTATCAAATGGGATACGTTATTACTTTGATAAAATTGGGCTTCATAAAAAAATAAGACCTGTTAATCGCCTTGATAAAGATACTACTGGACTTGTAATTTTTGCAAAAAATGAATATATACAAGAGTGTTTAGTTAGACAAATGCAATCTAAAGATTTTGTAAAGAAATATATTGCAATTGTAGAAAATCATTTGGAAAAATCGTGCGGAACTATTGAGGCACCAATAGCCAGAAAAGAGGAAAGTATTATAGAAAGATGCATTAGAGATGACGGAGAAAATGCTATAACACATTATAGAGTTTTAGCCTATGATGAGATTAATAAGTTATTTTCATGCAAAAATATAGCATTTAAGCCTTTTGATATTGTAGAGTGCATACTTGAAACTGGAAGAACTCATCAAATTCGCGTACATTTTGCATATATTGGTCATCCTCTATTGGGTGATACTTTGTACGGAAATTCTTCCACACATATTAATAGACAAGCGCTGCACTGTTACTTTTTAAGTTTCAAGCATCCCATTTCAAAAACTAAAGTGGAATATTTTTGTAAGCTTCCTGATGACATGCAAAATATCATATAGTAATCTCACCACTTCAAAATAGAAAAAAAGCAGATACCATCTGCCTTTTTTCATATATCATAGTAAATCTATAAGCCGGGTTCTGTCTAGGACAGTCATTTATCTAGTGCTTACATTACTGCAAGCATCATGCCACCAAATTAGAAGATGGCGAGTAGCCTTAACCTTCTTTCTCGGTGTTGCTCCAGATGGGGTTTACACAGCCTAATATGTCACCATATTAGCGGTAGGCTCTTACCCTGCCTTTTCACCCTTACCATTTTAAATGGCGGTTATTTTCTGTTGCACTTTCCTTAAGGTCACCCTCACTGGACGTTATCCAGCATCATCACTCTGTGGAGCCCGGACTTTCCTCGTACGCTGTCTTTCGACCTTGCTATACGCGACCATCCAACTTACTACAACACTTATTATACAACATTTTTAATGTAAAAGCAAATTTTATATCTTTATTTTATCCATAAAATTTTGATATTCTATAATAAAAATATTGGTATTTTGTAATTCTACTGCCCTGATTAATTCATTTATTAATACATAGCATTGGCTTATTGTGTTTTTGTCACCGAAAATTTTGATTAACACTATTTAACAAATTGCTAATAAGTTTATTTGCTTCTGTTAAATAATTCTTAGCTTCAGTCCATTTGTTATTTAGAGCTTTTGTATATGCTGTTACAACATTGCTTTTTATTTGTAATATGTCACTTTCTCTACTATCAGAATTATAGCTTTTACTATACTGAGGTAATAAATTATATAAGTTTGCAATTGCTTCCATTGTTCTTTCTTTGTCCTGTTTTTCTATATTTTGCATACTTTCATTTAAATAGTCGCTAAACTTTAAAACTAGGTTTCCATCTATATTTAAAGAAGTTAAATCAATGCTTACTGTATTCCATGTTTGATATAATCCTTCTGTTTGTTTTTGTATTTCTTCCCATTTTATATCTTGACTATTAAATTTTTCTAATAAAGATGAAACATCTTTATCTAAATAAATAATTTCTTCGCTTACCTTATCTCGTAAACTAGGTTCTTGTTTATCACTATTTGCAAATACCATTATTGAAGATAATACTAATAGTATTACAGCCACACTTATTATCAATATAAAAACAATTTTTTTCATAGCAAATTCTCCATTATTTTTTATATTTTTAGTGTAACCTAAAAAATTGCCTTTTATTCTCAAGTATAAATATTTTTGTTTTTATAAATAATAATAATGTCAAAAATATAACTTAGGAGAGAAAAATGTATGCAGTTATAAAATTATATAGTGATAAAATTGGTGAAATATCTTCATTTTTAACGCATTTTTATAAAAATAAAACAACCATAGAAAATGAATTTCTATGGCAAAAGGAGTATGAAAACCCTCTTGAAATGGCAGACATGATTAGTGCTTTAATTGAAAATCAAGATGATTACAAAGTAAATATGTGGATAAGCTTAGATAAAGACCTTTTTATTAATGTTACACAAAATAATGCAGATGATATAATTAGGTATTTATATGAAAGATATCCATATTAGATATTACTTTTCTAAAATAATTGTTACAGGTCCATCATTTTGCAATGTTACTTGCATATCTGCTCCAAATTCTCCTGTAGCTACTTTTTTAATATTTTCTTTTTTACATTGCTCTACAAAGTATTCATATAATTCATTTGCAAACTCTGGCTTAGCAGCAGTCGTAAAACTTGGTCTATTTCCATGGCTACAATCAGCATATAATGTAAATTGTGAAATTATTAAAAGTTCACCATCTATATCTTTAATTGATAAATTCATTTTTTGGTTTTCGTCTTCAAAAACTCTTAGATGAATTAATTTTTGTACTAAAAAGTTGGCATTTTCTTTAGTATCAGTAGGTGCAATACCTATAAGCACTAAAAAGCCATTATCTATTTCTCCAATTACTTTGTTTTCTACTACTACATTTGCTTTTTTTACTCTTTGTATTACTAGTTTCATTTTATATTCCTTCTTAAAATTTATTCTTCATCATCAGTAGGATATGCATCCATGTACTGTCTTAAAGTTTTATCCTCTTCATCAGTTGTTACAAGTGTTGCAGAAGTATTGTTTTCAGTATTTTCTTCCTGTTTTTGTTCATGTCCACAATTAGGGCAATATTTAAACTCATAGTAAATTTCATAATGACATTCTGGGCATTGTTTTAACTTTTTTAGTTTTAATATTTCCATACGTAAGTTTTCATTTTCTTCTGCTAATGTATTAATTGCAGAACAATTTGTAAACAAATCGCTTTCTATTTTTATATCTTCTTTTAATAGATATTTTTCATAAACCGTCTTTCCTATATCTTCATATAACTCTTGTATTTTGTTTTTATTTTGTGCCATTTTTGCTTTTAACTTCATTTCTTTTGTAATTTTGCTTGCTTGTTTACTAGCCGCGCAATAAGTATTTACCGCTGTTTTAGTAATTTTATCCATAATATTTTCCATAATATTCCTCCAATTTAAATTTAATTTATATTGTTATTATGAAATAATATATCAAAAAATATACTTTTATTCGCATTTTTTTTCGCGAGTCATTAATTTTAAAACAGCTTCTCTTGGGCTTAAATTATCATATAAAACATCATATACAGTTTCTACAATTGGCATTTCTATGTTATATTTTTGTGCAAGCTTATGTGCAACCTCAATATTATCAACGCTTTCAATTGTCATACCAACTTCTTTTTTTGTTTCTTCCAATGTCAATCCTTTTCCTATGCATTTACCAGCTTTCCTGTTTCTACTATGTTCACTTAAACATGTAACAATTAAGTCTCCTAAACCAGATAAACCATAAAAAGTATTATGCTCTCCACCCATTGCAACTCCTAATCTTGAAATTTCTGTTAAACCTCTTGAAATTAGAGCAGCAAACGTGTTATCACCCAAATTAAGCTCTGCAGCAATACCAGCACAAAATGCAATAATATTTTTTAACGCTCCACCTAATTCAACTCCTTGTATATCAGAACTAGTGTAAATTCTCATATTTTCGTTCATTAAAGTATCTTGAATTAAATATTGTACATCATAATATTTTGAAGCAATTACAATCGCTGTTGGAGTTCCAACAGAAACTTCTTCCGCATGGCTAGGACCAGAAAATGCTCCAATTTTTACATTTGGAATTTCTCCTTTTGCCACATCACTTAATGTTGATAAACTTTCTAATTCAAAACCTTTAGAGCAAATAATAACAGGTTGATTAGTAATATATTCTTTATATTTTTTTAAAGTTTCCCTAAAAAATTTAGATGGTGTAACATGTAAAATAATGTCCGAACCTTCTACAGCTTCTTTCATGTCAACTGTGCAATAAATATTATCTGGCATTTCTGCCATTGGTAGAAATTTGCACTTTTTTTCTTTGTTTATTAAATCTGCTTCTTCTTGAGAAAAAGACCATATTTTCACATTATGTCCCATTTTAGAAGCATGTATAGCTAGAGCACAGCCCCAGCTTCCACTTCCGATTATACAAATATTTTTCATCTTCTTAAGTATTTCCTCTCTTTATAATCTATTTTTTAAAACTTATCTTGCTTTCAGTACCATTTAATATTCTTTTTATGTTGCTTCTGTGATTGAATATAACAAAAAGGGCCACTATAACGCTAAAAATCAAATAACTCCAATTTGTACTTTCTGCAACAATATAGTTTTGATTAATAAATAAAACTAATACTGGAAATAAAATTGCTGCAGCAATTGAACCAATTGACACTCTTTTTGTTAAAATCATTAAAATCAAGGCAAATACTAAACAAATAAGTCCAATTTGCCAGTTTATCATTAATAAAACACCTAATGAAGTGGCAATACCTTTTCCACCTTTAAACCTAAAGAATACTGGAAATGTATGACCCAAAATAACAAATACACCAGCTATTTGTACTAATAATGCATTATCTAATCCTTGTATTGTTCTACCTGCTAGCAATGCTATTAAAATAGCTACTACCCCTTTTAATATATCACATATTAATGTAATAATTGCTGCTTTTTTTCCAACAGTTCTTAATACATTTGTGCTACCTGCATTTCCACTGCCTTTTTCTCTTACATCAAATCCTGCCATTTTTTTGCTAATAATTACCGAAAAACTGATACTACCTAATAAATAAGCTAAAATTGCAACTACAATATATGTTGCCATAAAAATCACTCTCCTTTATATAATTTAAACAAAATATTTCTATTTTGCATTAAAATCATCACTTTTTTCTCTTGCAATCATCCTAACTGGTGTGCCTGTAAGTCCAAATTCTTTTCTAATCTGATTAACTAAATATCTCTCATATGAAAAATGGAATAGTTTTTTATCATTTACAAAAACTATAAATGTTGGTGGTTTTGTTTGTGCTTGTGTCATATAAAAGATTTTTAATCTTCTCCCCTTATCCGTTGGTGGCTGAACTATGGTTACAGCTTCGTTAAGTACATTATTTAATACTGAAGTTGAAACTCTTAAAGCATTTTGACTAGCTACCATATTAATCATTTCATATAATTTATTTACTCTTTGCCCTGTTTTTGCAGAAATAAATATTATTGGTGCATATGATAAGTATGATAATTTTTCATAAACATCTTTTTTATAATTTTCCATTGTTTTATTATCTTTTTCAACTTCATCCCATTTATTAACAACAATAATAATGCCTTTTCCTGCCTCATGCGCTTCCCCTGCTATCTTGGTATCTTGTGCGGTTACACCTTCTTTTGCATCAAGCATTAAAATACATACGTCTGCCCTTTCAATTGCAAGCAAACTTCTTACTATACTGTATTTTTCTAAATTATCATTTATCTTGCTCTTTCTACGAATACCTGCTGTATCAATAAAAACATATTTTCCAAATTCGTTTTCAAATTCTGAATCAACTGCATCCCTTGTGGTGCCTGCAATATCACTTACAATTACTCTATTTTCTCCCAAAATTTTATTAATTAAAGAGGATTTTCCTACATTTGGTTTACCAATAACTGCTACTTTTATAACATTTTCTTCGTCTTCTTCATCAGTTTTTTCTGGCAATTTTTCATATATAGCATCAAGTACATCCCCTATTCCTTTGGCATTTACACTAGATACTGCATATGGCTCACCAATACCCAAATTATAAAATTCGTATAATTCATCAGGTGTTTTTCCAAATGTATCAGATTTATTACATACTAGTACTATTGGTTTTTTAGATTTTTTCAGCATAAGAGCAATATCATGGTCAGCTGCTGTAACGCCTTGCTTAATGTCTGTTAAAAACACTATTACATCTGCAATGTCTATTGCAATATCTGCTTGCATACGCATTTGAGAAAGAATAACATCATCCGACTCTGGCTCAATTCCGCCAGTATCAATCAAAGTGAAATTTCTACCTCTCCAATTTGCCTCTGCATAAACTCTATCTCTAGTAACGCCTGGTGTATCTTCTACAATAGAAATACGTTTTCCAACTATATAATTAAAAAATGTAGATTTTCCAACATTTGGTCTTCCTATTATTGCTACTATTGGTTTTGACATTTTTTCACCTTCTAATCTTATAACTTTCTTTTCACATTTTACTATATTGCAAAAAAAATAGCAATGGGGACGGAGATTTTTTGGCAATAAAAATAGTAAAATTGTCAAAAAATCTCTGTCCCTAAGTAAGACAAAAGTGGTAGATTGGGGACTGTCCCCAATTAAGACAGTGGCGATTAGTAAGTAATTTTTCCATTTATTAGGTCATCGTTTGTAATCCAGTCATCTACATTAATTTCTTGATATTCATTATCACTTATTCTAACAATTACTTTTTCTATTCCACTATTTATAATCATTTTTCTACATAATTGGCAGGAACTAGAACCTGGATCATATTCACCTGTTTCAGGTCTATATAACACTAAATATAAAGTTCCACCAAGCATATCTTTTCTGCTTGCACTTATAATGGCATTTTGTTCTGCATGTACACTTCTGCATGCATCATATCCCCCATGCCTAACATTTGGAAAGATTTTTTTCTTTACACAATATCCTAAATCAATGCAATTCACTCGCCCGCGTGGTGCACCATTATATCCTGTGGAAATTATTTCATCATTATTCACAATTACTGCCCCAGCTTTTTTTCTAAGGCAAGTACTTCTATCTGCTACGGATTTTGCAATGTTCAAATAATAATTAGTTTTATCAATTCTTTTTACCATAAGCTCACTTCCAATATATAATTTATGATTAATATAATATCATAAATTTAAAGGTGTTACAACTATAATTCTGCCAATATTTTTTTCATTTCTTCTTGCCTTTTTACTTTTTTAGTCGTAGTTTTTATTAATTCTTCAGATGTTAATATTAGTTTTTGTATATGCTTATATCTTGGGAAGGTTTTGTTTAGTTCTTTAACTTTTTCCCATATTAAATTATATAGTTCATCTTCATTTTTGTCTGGATATTTTTCCTTTGCTTCATCTTTATCATATACAATTTTTACTGCAATTTTTATATCATCTTTTTCTTTTTTATCTGGTAAACCAAAAACCATGCATTCTTCTACTAGTTCTATTCTATTTACTAAAGTTTCCATTTCCTCTGGAAATGCCTTTTTACCATTTCTTAGCACTATCATGTTCTTGTTTCTTCCAGTTATGTATAAAATTCCTTTTTTATCAAATTTTCCTAAGTCCCCTGTGTAAAACCATCCGTCTTTTAATACCTCACTTGTTAATTCTGGCATTTCATAATATCCAAGCATAACATTTGGACCTTTTACTCTTATTTCTCCAATTCCATTTTCGTCCTTATTTACAATTTCAATTGTATCATTAATCATTGGTACTCCTACAGAGCCATTTTTTAATGTTTTATAATTTTCAGCTGCAATTACTGGTGATGTTTCGCTCAATCCATAACCTTGTAATGTTATAATTCCCAAATCATTAAATCCCTGTGAAATTTTTGGATCAGCTGGTGCTCCACCAGAAATTACAAGCCTTAGTTCTCCTCCTAATGCATCAATTATTTGTTTAAATAGTTTTCTTCTAACATCAATATGTAATTTCAACAAAAAATTGCTAATTGTTGTTGCAAACTTTATTAACTTTGTTTTGCCTTGTTTTTCTATTTCTTTCATAATTGTTTTGTAAATTGCCTCTACCAAAACAGGAACTCCCACAAATATAGTTACTTTATATTCATTTAAGTTTTGCTTAATATATCTTAAGCCATCAGGAAATGTTGTTTTTACACCACATGCAAGCATTACCAAAATACATGTAGAACCAAATATATGATGAAATGGCAAAAATGCAATATTTGTATCTGTGCTCCTAATATCTTCTACGCATTGCATTGCATATATGTTTGATGCAATGTTTTTTTGTGATAGCATAACTGCTTTAGATTGCGAAGTTGTTCCTGAAGTGAATAGTAAAATATTCATTTTATTATTATCAATTTCTGCATTTATATATTCTTTTTCACCTTTTTTTAATAACTCATCACCAGTTTTTAAAAGTTCATTAACTGATTTAAATCCTTCTATTTCAGACATGCAAACATATTCTGTTAAAGAAGTTTTATTGTTTGCTTGAAGTTCTTTCATTTGCTCTGTTAATTTTTCGTCAAATATAATACAGTCTGCTTTACTTCTAATAAGTGAGTTTTCTAATTCACCATATTGTAAATCTTTGTCTAGCGGAATTGCAACAATTCCACCTAACAAGCTTGCTAAATAACTAACTACCCACTCATATCTGTTTTTTCCTATAATTGCAATTCTTTTTGCTTTTAGTCTCAAAGAGTATAAGGCTGTTCCTAGTTTATTAACATCTTCTAATAATCTTTTGTAAGTCACATTTTCATATATAGTGTTTTTTTCTTCCTTATGTTTAATTACAAATGCAAGGTTATCCTTGTATTTTTTAGCCGAATTATATATAATTTCTTTAATATTATTAAATTCGGTAGCATCAAAAATTTTTTCCATCGCTTATATTTTCCTTTCAAAATATATTTTTGCTAAGTATATCATATATTTAAAGCAAAAAAAAACCTAAACTGACTCATCAGTTTAAGTTTTTTTTATTTTAAATCATACCAATTATCTGCCTCTGATACTTCCACTTCTAGTGGCACACTTAAAGAAGCTGCATTTTCCATACAGTTTTTTAGTATTTGTTTTATTTTTTCTTTTTGTTCTAGTTTGCACTCAATTAATAATTCATCGTGGATTTGCAAGATTAATCTTGCATCTAACCCTTCTTCTTTTAATTTATTGAAAACATGTATCATTGCAATCTTCATAATATCTGCAGCAGTTCCTTGTATAGGTGTATTCATTGCCGCTCTTGTTCCAAATTGCCTTACCATAAAATTATTAGAAGAAAGTTCTGTAATATATCTTCTGCGATTGTATAATGTCTCCACATAGCCATTTTCTTTTGCTTGTTCTACAATATTATCCATAAAGGTTTTTACCCCTTTATATTTTTTCAAATATTGGTTTATATAACTATCTGCTTCTTTTCTTCCAATCCCTAGTTGTTCTGCTAATCCAAAAGCACTAATTCCATATACTATTCCGAAATTAACAGCTTTTGCTGCAGTTCTTTGCTCTTTAGTAACTTCTTCTAATGGAATATTAAAAACCTTTGATGCAACTTCTCTATGAATATCTTCACCATCCAAAAATGCTTTTATCATATTTTCATCTTGTGAGATATGTGCTAGAATTCTTAATTCTATCTGTGAATAATCTGCATCAATAAATATATTTCCTTCTGATGCTTTAAATGCTTTTTTTATTTGTTTTCCTTGCTCTGCTCTTGTAGGAATATTTTGCAAATTTGGCTCTGTTGAACTTATTCTGCCTGTTGCTGTAATAGTTTGATGAAAATATGAGTGTATTCTATGTGTTTTAGGATTTATATATGGTAGCAGTCCTTCTACATATGTTGAATTTAATTTCATTAAGCTACGATATTCCAGTATTTTTTCTATAATTGGGTGCTCTGGAAGTAATTTTTCTAATATGTCAACATCAGTTGAATAGCCTTTTTTAGTCTTTTTATAAACTGGCAATTTCAATTTTTCAAATAATGTAGTCCCCAATTGTTGTGTTGAATTAATGTTAAATTCTTCTCCACACAAATTATATATATTCTGTTTTAGTGTTTCTATTTCTTCTTTTAGTTTATTTCCAAATGCAATTAGTTCGTCCCTATCTATATATATTCCATCATATTGCATATTTGCCAAAACCTTTACTAAAGGCATCTCAATATCTTCAAATAGTTTTGTAGAACCCTGTTCTTCTAATTTTTCATTTAAAACATTTACTAAATTTTTTACAGCATATACATATAGTGCATTTTTATATTTTTCATAATCTGGTGCTTCTTTTTCTTCACTAAAAAGATTTATTTGTTCTTCTTTTTGCTCTTTTATTCCAGAATTTTCCAAATAACTTGATATATCTAAATTCAGGTATTGCATAGCCAAATCTTCAATATAGTAGTGATTATTTGTAGGATTTAAATCATATGCTGCTATTTGTGCATCAAAACAAATTCCAGATAAATCTATATTTAATTGTTTTAATAAAACAGTATCCTCATTTAATTGATAGCCTATTTTTTTTATATTGATATCCTCTAAAATTTCTTTAAAGTATTTAATAAAACTATCATAATTTTCATCTAATTTTATTTGATAAATCTTATTATCATTCTGGCAAATATATATTATTTTAATCTCTTTAGGAATAATATTAGTATTATTAGAATTCTCTTTTTGTAATAAATATGTTATCTTCCCCTCATTTTTAACGTTTTTTAATAGTGCTTCTAATTCTTCTTGGTTTGAATTTGATAAAGAAATTGTTATAATGTCAAACAATTCATTTATGTTTTTTACTTCTTTTTTACTTTCTTCACTCAAATCAAAGCGTTCAATAAATCTATTAAAATTTAGTTTTCTAAACTCATTATATACTTCTTCTTTATTCCACTCTTTTATTTTTAAATCTTCTAATGTCTCGTCAATTGGAACTTCTAAATTTATAGTTCCCAATTTTTTTGATAATTCTGCCAAATCTTTATTTTCCAATAATTTTTCTTTTAATTTAGGTTTTAGGTCATCTTGGTTATTTTCTAATTTTTCATAAAGTTCATCTATGGAGTGATATTTTTTTATTAACTCTAAAGCCGTTTTTTCTCCAACCCCTGGAACTCCAGGAATATTATCAGAAGTATCACCTTGCAAACCTTTTACCTCTATTAATTGCTTTGGTGTAACACCATATTTTTCTTTAATTGCTTTTTCGTCAAAAACATCTACTTCTGTTTTTCCTACTTTTGTATGTGGTATGCGAACCTTGATTTTTTTAGAAGTTAGCTGAAAAGTATCCCTATCACCAGATACAATTGTAACATCCATTTTATCTTTTTCTGCCCTTTTAGCCAATGTGCCTAAAATATCATCTGCTTCGTATCCTTCTTTTTCAATAATTGCAATATTCATGGATTTTAAGATGTTTTTTAGAATTGGCATTTGCTCAGCAAGTTCATTTGGCATGCCTTTACGGTTTGCCTTATATCCTTCATACATTTTATGCCTTGCTGTTGGTGCTTTCAAATCAAATGCCACCATTAAATATTCTGGCTTAATATCTTCTAGTACCCTAAATAAAATTAATAAAAATCCATAAATGGCATTAGTATATTTTCCGTCAGGAGTTGTTAACACTTTTGAACCCATAATTCCATAAAACGCTCTATTTAATATACTATTTCCATCTATCAAGACAATTTTATTACTCATAAATACCTATACCTCTCATATAATTGATATATCCTTGGTCAATATTTTTCCACTCTATAATTTTATCATTTAATATGTTTTCATTTACTTTACCTTTTGAATAATGCTCATAGCTTTGTGTAATAGCTTTCTTAAATTCATCTGTACAGTTTCTGCTTAAAATTCTTGCAATATCATCATATTCATTTCCAAATCCTGAAAATCCAAAATCGATAATTGCAGAAACTCTATTATTTTCATCTAATAAAATATTGCTTGAGTTAAAATCGCCATGAACTAAGCATTGTGGCTTATTAATTGTATCTGCAAACTTCCAAAATTTTCTATCATCTTCTGACACATGCTTTACTAATAATTCATTTAAAAAATCTCTTAAATCTAAACCTATATTCTTAACACTAAAAATATCATCTTTTGCAAATTTTACATTATGTAATTCATACATGAACTTTGCAATATCATCACAAACATTTTTAATTTCTTCTTCTGAAAGTTCATCCATCTTATCTGCAAGAGGTATACCTTCAATTTTTTTATGCATGCTAAAAGGCCTACCATTATCATATTTTAGCTCTAATTTCGAAGTATTAAAATCTGTTTTTTGGTAAATATATTGTGAAAATTCACAATCTTTAACAATTGTTCTAGCCCAAAATTCATCACGTGGAAATCTAAAAAAGTAATTTCCTTCACTAGTTTCTACTTCATATACAATATTTGTCCAGCCTGTTGTAATTAATTTCATGTTTTTAATTTGTGTATTCACAAAACAATTTTTTATAATATTTTCAAAATCATCATTTACCTTAAAAAATAAATCGCTCATTAAAATTTTGTCCCTTTCTTAATGCAAAATTAACTTCTGCTTAAAATTTTTTTTACTAATCCCATAATTTCATTAGTAGATTTTTCATCGTAATTATTATATACAATATAATCAAATTGCTTTTGCAATTCTTTATCCTGCATAAATTTATTATAATGTTCCTTTACTTCTTCTATTCTATATACTTCTTTATCTTTAGTCAAGTTTCGTTCTTTTATTTTTTGAATAGATATATTTATATCTCTTGGCAATAAATAAATGGTAACAATGTCTGGTCTAACCTTTTTCCAGTCATATATGGTAGTATAGTGCATTTCAAAAACATAATTCTCATCTGAAAATATTTCATCTTTTAAATACCCATATGTTCCACCAAATACTTTAAAATCATAAGCAATTTTGCCTTGTTTTTTTAGGTCATTTAGTTCATCTTCTGTCATAAAATATCCAGTTTTTCCATTTTCTTCCCCAACTCTTTTTTCTCTTGTTCTTATTGTATGTACTTTGTTAAATCCTAGTTTTTGTGAAAGTTCTTCTGCAAAGTACGATTTTCCTATTCCCGTAATTCCTACAAGTGCAAGTAACATATTATTAACTATCTCCTTTTTGGTAACTATATCATATATTTTATCTATTATCCACAAATTAATATCTTTTTAATATATATTTAATAATTTATTAATTAATTTTTTTGATAAACTGGTACTACATACATATCTTCATCATACAACTGTACAACTTTTTTATATCTTTCATATACATTTTTATACCCTGGCAAATACTTTGCAATATCTGGGTCGCTAAATGGTATTACTTTAAAATTACTCCATGTAGCTTGATTATAATATGTATATATTAATTCATTTTTAATATTATCAATTTTAATAGATGTTTCATATCCCTTTGTTGTCTTAGTAATATTTAAAGAACTCATTAAGCCAACAGTTTTATTGTAATTTTCATCTTGATATTGTGCAGATATGAAATTTCCTAATGAGTAAAATACAATTGTATCATCTATCCACTCTACTGGTTCTAATACATGTGGGTGTGTTCCTATTACAATATCTACTCCTTGGTCTGCTAAAAATTGTGCCTCATCTTTTTGATATGCAGATGGCTCTGTAGTATATTCTATTCCACAATGCATGGCAACTATTAAAACATCTACTTTATCCCTTACTTTTGCAATATCTTCTTTCACTTTTTCTTTATATGCTTGGTATTCTGTATCTCTTTCTGGGTCATTAATATATAAATCTGTTGGCCACACATTTACTAAATATTCTTTTCCTTCTGGAACTGGTATTCCATTTGTTCCATAAGTATAGTTTAGCATTGCATATGTAATTCCGTTTTTTTCTCTAATTGGTATATCATCTCTTTCTTCAAATGAAGTATAACTTCCAACAGCTAAAACATCTTCTTGCTTGTCCCAATATTTTCTGGAATTAATTACTGCTTGCTCTCCTCTATCTAAGGTATGGTTGCTAGCAGTACTTACAAGATTAAATCCTGCATCTATCATTGCATCTGCCGTTTCATATGGAGAGTTGAAAGTAGGATAGTCAGAAAGACCTATTTCAGTTCCACCAACAATTGTTTCTTGGTTATAATATGCTAAATCATATCCCTCAACTTTTTCTTTAATATATGTAAGCATTGGCTTAAAATCATAGCCTTTATAATCCGCATTTCTATTTGCTTCTTTATAAATACTACTATGTACTAAATTGTCTCCTACCATAATAAGAGAAAGACTTGTAGTAGTTTCTTCTTCCTCTTTTACTTCATTTTCTGCTGTCATAGTTCCTAAGTTCTCTGCAGAACTATCATTGTTATTGTGCCTGCTATTTAGTATTACATATACACCTATAGCTATTATAATTAGTATAAAAATTACTAAAAATATTTTCCTATTATTTTTTCTTTTCTTTACAACATATCTCTCTCCCATTACTATTACCCCCTATATAGAAAACATTCTTTGTCATGCGAAATAGTACCTGCTCCTCTTAGAATATCTTTATGAGTCATCGTCAAAAATCCATCTAATTCTCCTATCCAGTCTCTCATTGTCATTGGGTGCATATTTAAAGCATTAATCTCGGCAACATCTAAATAAGCTGATACCATACGGTTTAACATATCTAACTCTTCCTTGCTTAAGTAATTTTTAGCAATTTCTGTTTCTGATTTTGTTGGCATATTTCCTTTAAAACTTGTTAATCCAATATTTTCTTTTTTACTATTAACTCTGTTATATATAACTTCTACTGCAGTATTGCCATGAACTGCATAATGCATTTTGTTCTGTACTGTTTTAAAAAATTCTTTTGTCCTCTCGTCTCTTGCATCATAATCTACACTTGTTGCATAAATATCTAAAATCTTTCTCCAGAATACCTTTTCTGATGAACGAATATCTCTAATTTTTTCTAGTACTTCCTCAAAATACGTTCCACCACCATTATTTTTAAATCTTTTTACATTTAAGTTATATCCCTTTATTAAGTATTCTTTAATTAGCTTATTGGCCCATATTCGGAATTGAGTTCCACGAACTGAGTTATATTATTCCTGGTTGTACCAAATAGTTTTGCCATTGAATTTTGTGTAAGCCAAACATTTTCATCTTCAAGTCTTACTTCAATGTCAACTTGTCCATCTTCTGTTGTATAAATT